>DASZVN010000075.1:0-7153 GCA_035547055.1 Hyphomicrobiales bacterium | reverse complement strand
CGGCTTTCGCCGTCGGTTCGGCCGGGACGACAGGGGAAGGCCTACTTGCGGCTGGCGGACTCGAAGGCCTTGAGGTGGGGCGCGACCGCCTTGGCGGCGTCGGCTTCGATCGCGCGGTAGCGGGTCACGAGCTCGCGGCCGAACGCGGTCAGCCGGGCGCCGCCGCCGCTCTTGCCGCCGGGCTGAGCCTCGACCACCGGCTGGCCGAAGGCGGCGTTGAGGTCCGCCACCAGCTCCCAGGCGCGGCGGTACGACATGCTCATGGCGCGCCCGGCCGCCGAGATCGAGCCGAGCTCGGCGATCTTCTCCAGGAGGTCGATCTTGCCCGGGCCGAGTCGCTTCGACGGGTTCAGGTCGACGCGGATGCTGAGCGTTGCCATCGGCCCAGCATAGCTGCGTTCGCGGCGCCCGTCAGGGGTCGGCGGCAGCCGATGCACCGGCGAGACGCCCGAACACCGCCGCGCCCGAGAGGCCGGCGCCGCCGGCATAGTTGAAATAGAACAGCCCGCCGGCCATCTCGCCGGCCGCGTAGAGGCCGGGAATTGCCCGGCCGGCCACGTCGAGCACATGTCCGGCGGTGTCGATGCGGACCCCGCCGAAGGTGAAGGTGATGCCGCAGGTCACCCCGAACGCCTCGTAGGGCGGCGTGTCCAGCGCCTGCGCCCAGTTGGTCTTGTCGACCGCGAGCCCGCGCGTCCGCCGCCCGTCCTTGACGCCGGGATCGAAGGCGGGCCGGTCGCGGACGGCGGCGTTGAAGGCGGCGACGGTCGCGAGGAAGCCGTCGCGGTCGACGCCTTCCATCTTCGCGACCAGCTCCTCCAGCGTATCCGCCACCACCCGGCGCGAGCGGCGGGTGCGGTATTCGGCGTGGATCAGCCGGGCCACCTTGGCGTCGTAGACCTGCCACGCGAACTGCCGCGGCTGCGCCAGCACCTCGCGGCCCATGCGGGCATAGATGTGGCTGCGGACGTCCTCGCCCTCGTCGACGAAGCGCTCGCCGCGGGCGTTCACCATGATGCCGTAGATGAAATCGTCGCGCTTCCAGACCGTACCGAATTCGAGCGTGTTCACGTCCGGCGCGTTGAGGTCCCAGCTCGCCGAATGGCAGCCCGACCAATTGCCGTAAGCCTGTGCGCCCGCCGCCAGCGCCATGCGGAGGCCGTCGCCGACGTCGAAGCGGCTGCCGCGCACCTTCGCGAGATCCCAGCCCGGCCCGAGATAGCGCACCCGCATCTCCGGGCTGGCCTGGAAGCCGCCGGCCGCGAGCACCACGCGGTCCGCCGGGAACTCGACGCGCCGGCGGCCCTGCCGCGCGACGACGCCGCGGACGCCGCCGTCGGTGTCGACCAGCGCCTCGGCGCGGGTGTCGTAGTGGACGGCGATGCCGGTCTTCCCGGCGCGGGCGAACAGCGCGTCGGAGATGCCGGCGCCGGCGCCCCAGGCTTCCAGTCCGCCGCCGCCGCCGAAATCGACCCGCCCGTCCGGCAGCTTCAGCGCCCATTCCCACATCGGCAGGAAGCGCACGCCCTGGTCCTTGAGCCAGAGCAGGGTCTGGTAGCTGTTGTCGACCAGCGCGTCGACCATCGCCGGGTCGCAGCGATATTGGGTGATGCGGGCGATGTCGTCGAAATAGTCCTCGCGGCTGTAGCTGGTGAAGACGCCGCGGGCCTTCTCGTCGTCGTTGAGGTCGGGGACCAGGCGATAGACGTCCTCGGGCCCGGCGCTGACGAAGCGCATCGCCGAGTTGGAGAAGCGGGTGTTGCCGCCGCGCTCCTCGAGCGGCGCCGCCTCTAATACCGTAACGTCGGCGCCGCCCTCACGCGCGGTGAGCGCCGCCGACAGGCCGGCGATGCCGGCCCCCACCACCACGACCTTCGCCATCGTCCCCTGCCCTCCCGATCGGCGCGACTATAGAAGCCGCGCCGCCGCGAGAAAGCGACACCGCGCATGGCTGCCGCCCCTGGATGCGTGTTGTGGCGCGGGCGGCGGGGACTAAGCTCGCCGCCGTGCGCGTGCGGGGCGAGCCGGCCTCTGTTCCTGCCCGCACAAGGAGGAAAGCAATGACCGTCGACATATCGCGTCGCGAGGGACTAGCCGCGTTGATGGCCGCCGTAGCTGCAACGGCCGTGCCCCGGATCGGGCACGCCGACGTGCCGGACATCGTCATCGGCAACCCCAACGCGCTGACCGGCTTCCTCGGCGAGGACGGCCTGCGCGGAAGCTGGGGGCTGCACCTCGCGGCGGACGCGATCAACCGCCAGGGCGGCATCAAGTCGCTCGGCGGCGCCAAGCTCAAGGTCATCACCGCCGACACCACCTCGGACAATCCGACCCAGGGCGCCAGCGTCGCCCGGCGGATGATCGACGCCGACCACGCGGTGATGCTGAACGGATGCGAGGCGAGCGCCGTGACGCTCGCGGCTCAGGTCGAGGCCGAGAAATCGCAGGTGCCGCTGATTACCGGCTCCTACTCCGACCTGCTGGTCCAGCACGGGATGAAATACACCTTCAAGACCACCGTGAAGGCGTCGCTCCTCACCAACGCCGCGCTCGACGCGACCGTCGCGATGCTCAAGGCGGCCGGCAAGCCGGTGCGCGGCCTCGCGATCTGTACCGCCTCGACCGCGGTCGACGCCGTGATCTCGAAGTCGCTCCCGATCGAGGCCAAGCGCATCGGCCTGCCGGTGGTGGCGCAGGTCAGCTACCAGAGCAACCTCACGGACCCCTCGGTCGTGGTGCTGCCGATCCGCCAGAAGCGGCCCGACCTCATCGTCCTCAGCGGCGGGCTGCAGGACTGCGTGCTCATCATGCAGTCGCTCCGCGGGCTCGGCATCAAGACGCCGGTCCTGACCGGCGGCGGCCTCGCCAACGACTCGGGCGGCGTCGCCCTCGGCAGCGGCGTCGCCGACGTGTTCATGAACGTCCACTGGAACTGGGACCTCAAGACGCCGCACAACGGCGAGCTGCTCGAGGCCTATCGCAAGGCCTATCCCAAGGAGCCCGCCTCGCCCAACAACGAGCAGCTCGGCCTCGGCTACGCCGCCGGCATGGTGATCGCGCGGGCGCTGGAGAAGGCCGGCAGCCGCGAGGGCCCGAAGATCCGCGCGGCGCTGCTGTCGACGACCTTCGACGACGTGGTGCAGCCGCCCGGCAAGATCGCCTTCGACGACACCGGCTACAACAGGTTCGCCGAGGGCATCGTGGTCGAGTGGATGAACCCGAAGGAGACCCGCACGGTCTATCCCAAGGACCTCGCGACCGTCGCGCCGGCGATCTGACGTTCAGGCCGCCTGGGCGTCCTCGCGGATCATCGCCGCCCCCTTCTCGGCGATCATGATGGTCGGCGCGTTGGTGTTGCCGGTCGTGAGCGTCGGCATCACCGACGCGTCGACCACGCGGAGGCCCTGGAGGCCGCGGACGCGGAGGCGGGAATCGACCACCGCGGCATCGTCCTCGCCCATGCGGCAGGTGCCGACGGGGTGATAGACGGTGCCGCCGGTGCGGCGGGTGAAGTCGGCGAGAGCCGCGTCGTCGGTCACGGCGCCGCCGGGGGCGGTCTCGCCGACGACGTAGGCCGCCAGCGCCGGCTGGGCGAGGATGCCGCGGGCCGTGCGGATGCCCGCGAGGATCACCGCGAGGTCGCCCGGCGCCGAAAGATAGTTGGGCACGATCGCCGGCTTCGCCGCGGGGTCGGGCGAGCGCGCGAGAACGGTGCCGCGGCTGTCGGGCCGGGTGGCGCAGACCGAGATGGTGACGCCCGGCGCCCGCTCGAACGCCCCGGGGCCGCCCTGCCCCCACGAGAACGGCGCGAACAGCAGTTGGAGGTCCGGGCTCGCGAGGCCCGGCCGGCTGCGGCAGAACACGCTCGCGGTGCTGACGCCATTGGTCAGCGCACCGCGGCCGGCGACGACCCAGGCCCCGATCTCGCGCACGAGGCGCCAGCCGCGCGACAGCTCGTTGATGGTTTCGAGCCCGCGGATCCGGAAGGCGAGGCGCGCGGCGTAGTGGTCGGCGAGGTTGCGCCCGACGCCGGGCGACGCATGGCGCACCGGCACGCCGATGCCGGCGAGGTGAACTGGATCGCCGATCCCCGAGATCTGCAGGAGCTGCGGCGAGTTGATGGTGCCGCCGCTCAGGATCACCTCCCGCCGTGCCCGCGCCACCAGCTCGCGGCCGTTGCGGCGGAGGCGAACGCCGGTGCACCGCGCGCCGTCGAACGCGAGGCCGGTCGCGAGCGCCGCAGTCGTGGTCGCGAGGTTCGGACGCCGCTTCGCCGCGGCGAGATAGGTCGCCGCCGTCGAGCCGCGCCAGCGGCCGATCCGGGTCATCTGGGAATAGCCGACCCCCTCCTGGGTCCGGCCATTGTAGTCGTGGCAGGCGAAGCCGGCCTGCTCGGCCGCGGCGACGAAGCGGTGGGTCACCGGCAGCACGCCGGGATAGTCCTGCACCACCAGCGGGCCGTCCTTGCCGCGAAAGACCGGATCGCCCGGCGCGTACCGCTCGGCCTTCCTGAAGAAAGGCAGCACCTCCGCGTAGCTCCAGCCGCGACAGCCCATCTGGACCCAGCCGTCGTAGTCGGCGGGATTGCCGCGCACGTAGTTCATGCCGTTGATCGAGCTCGAGCCGCCGAGCACCTTGCCGCGCGGCCAGGCCAGCGAGCGGCCGCCGATGCCGGGGTCGGGCTCGGTCGCATAGTTCCAGTTGAGCAGCGATTTTTCGATCAGCCGCCGCGTGCCGGCCGGAATGTGGATGAACGGGTTGCGGTCCGGCGGCCCCGCTTCGAGCAGGAGCACCCGGGTGCCGGCGTCCTCCGACAGCCGCGCGGCGACGACGCAGCCGGCCGACCCGGCGCCGACGACGACATAATCGGCTTCCAGGACGTCGGTCACAGCGCCACCTCGTTCAGGAGCGGCAGGCCGGCGCGGTAGCGCGCGACGTTGGCCCCGATCGCGGCCATCTTGTCGCGGAAGGCGTCGAGGGTGCCGCCGGCAATGTGCGGCGTCAGCACGACGTTCGGCAAGGCGGCAAGGCGTCCGCCGGCGGGATAGGGCTCGGCCTCGAAGGTGTCGAGCCCCGCGGCGAGAAGATGGCCCTGCTCCAGCGCGTCGGCGAGCGCCGCCTCGTCGACCAGGCCGCCGCGGGCGGCGTTGATCAGGATCGCGCCCGGCCGCATCCGCGCGATCGCGGCGCGGTCGATCACGTGATGCGTCGCGAGCGTGAGCGGCAGGTGGAGCGTAACGATATCGGCCTCGGCCAGGACGGCGTCGCGGCTTGCTGCCCTCTCCAGTCCGAGCCTCGCCGCCTCGGCCGGCGGCAGCGTCGCCGCCGGATCGAAATAGACGCCGTCGGTCCCGAACGCAGCCGCGCGCGCGGCCACCTCCTGCCCGATCCGGCCCATGCCGAGATACCCGATCCGCTTGCCGCGCAGCTCCCTGAGCTCGGGCCGAAGCTGGTGGACGAGGAAGCGGCCCTCGCGGAGGGCGGCGTCGGCGAACGGCAGCCGCCGGCACGCGGCGAGCATGAGGAGGATGGTGTGCTCGGCGACGCTCACCGTCCCTTCCAGGTTGATGGCGAGGCGGATGCCCGCCCGGCGCATCCAGCCGAGGTCGAGCGTGTCCTCGTATCCGACGCCCTGGTGCAGGACGAGCTTCAGCCGCCGCGCCGCGTCCATCACCGCGGGCGACAGTCGGCCGATCGCCATGATGGCGATTTCGCAATCGGCCATCGCCTTCGCCCGCGCCTCGTCGCTCTCGGAGGCCAGCGTCACCAGCTCGACCCCATCCGGCATCGCCGCGCGGGCGGCCTGGTAGAGCGCCTCCGCGGCGAAGGCGGTGTAGAGCACCTTCATCGCCGCGCGGGAGCGCTCATTGCTCCGCCGCCATCGGCTTGCCGGGAAGATCGAGCGCCGCGGCGAGGATCGAGCCGGACGCCGCCTCCGTAACGAAGAGCGTGCGGCGGTCCGGCCCGCCGAAGGCGATGTTGGTGGTCATCGCGCCGCGGCAGGAGCGGATCCTGTGGACCGGCTCGCCGCGCTCGTCGAACACCCAGACCGTGCCGAGGCCGACATGGGCGACGAAGAGGCGCCCGGCCTCGTCGAGTGCCAGTCCATCCGGCCCGCCGCCGCCGGAAAGCTGGATGAAGTTCGCGACCTTGGCGGCGGAGCCGTCGCGGAGCAGCGGCACCCGCCAGACGCTGTTGGCGCGCGTCGCGGCGACGAAGACCGTGGTCTCGTCGAGGTCCATCACCACGCCGTTCGGGCTCGGGATGTTGTCGACGAGGCAGGTCACGCGGCCGTCGGCCGCGAGGCGGAACAGCCGTCCGGTCGGGTCGTGCAGCCCGGTCAGGCCCTGGTCGGTGAAGTAGATGTCGCCGTTCCTGGCAATGAAGAGGTCGTTGATCGCCTTGAAGCGCTCGAGATTGGCGCGGACGAGATAAGGCTCGACGCGGCCGCTCGCCGGGTCGAGCAGCATCAGGCCATTCTTGTAGTCGGCGATGAAGATGCGGCCGTCGCGGGCGATCTTGAGGCCGTTGGGCCAGCCGTCATAGGCGGCCACGAGGTGGAAGCGGCGCTCGCCGTCGAGGCGGTAGACGTGGCCGCGGGGAATGTTGACGCAGTAGAGGGTGCCGTCGCGGTCGAAGCTCGGCCCCTCGAGGACGGAATGCGGCCGGCCGCCGGGCTGGCCCACCACCCACTCGTTGTCCGCCGAAACGTCGTGCCATTCCGCCGGAAGCGTGACGTAGACGGTGGTTTCGATCGGGGTCGGCGGGGCGAAGAGCATGGCGGCGGTCTAGGTCATAGACTCATTAGCACGCATCCAGATTCGTGCTGAGGCGAGTTGGACGGCGGCGAGGTAGTTTTCGGGACGCTTGTCGTAGCGTGTGGCGACGGCGCGGAAGTGCTTGAGCTTGTTGAAGAAGCGCTCGACGAGGTTACGCTGTCGATAGAGGAACGGGCTGAAGGCGGGTCGGCGCAAGCGGTTCGGCATCGGTTTGACGTTGGCCCAGGCGCCCTTGGCGGCGAGACCCTGGCGCAAGGCGTCGCTGTCGTAAGCGCGGTCGGCGAGCAAGACCTGGCCGGGTCCGACCGTGCCCAGCATGTCGGCGGCGCTGCGGCCGTCATGGGCCTGGCCCTCGGTCAGCTTCAGGGCGATTG
>DASZVN010000074.1:0-51924 GCA_035547055.1 Hyphomicrobiales bacterium | reverse complement strand
GGCCGGATCGCCCGCTAGAACGGCAGCGTCGCGATCACGTCGTCGACGTTGAACTTGGTCTTCAGCATGCCGGACTCGACGAGGTCGGCATAGTTCGGCTCGACCGCCGGCTTGGTGATCGCGAGATCGTGGAACCAGGTCGGGTCGGGGATGATCGCGGCCATCGCGGGCTTCATGCCGGTGACCTTGACGAGCTGGGCGACGCGCAGCTTGTCGTTGGCGCGGAGCTCCTTGGCGGCCTTGAGATAGGCGCGGCCGAAGGCGAGCGCCGCCTTCTCGCTCTTCGCGAGCCACGCGTCGGTGGCGAAGAAGCTCGAGACGGTGATCGGGCGGTGCTTGCTCTCGGGCAGGACGCCCCGGCCGAGGATGATCGCGCCGATCGCCTTGTTGGCGACGACCTGCGACTGCATCGGCTGGATCATCGCGCCGACATCGGCGTTGCCGAGCTCGAGCGCCGCCGGCATCTGCGGGAACGGCACCACCACCTTCTTCACGTCGTCCCAGTTGACCCCGGCGCGCTGGATGCGGATGCGGACCGACAGCTCGGTCGCCGTGCCGAACGCGTTGATCATCACCGTCTTGCCCTTCATCTGGGCGAAGGAGGTGACGCCGGAGCGCTTGGTCGCATCGATCGAGAGGCCGTAGTGGTCGGGCGGGCCGTCGTCGCTCGCGGTCATGAACATCTTGACCTTGACGCCCTTGCCGCGGGCGAAGATCGGCACCGCGCTCGCGGCCCAGCCGATGTCGGCCGCGCCCGAGGCAACCGCCGCGACCGAGGCTGCGCCGGTCGCGACCTTGACGATCTCGACATTAATCCCGGCGTCCTTGAAGTAGCCCTTCTCCATTCCGTAGTAGAGCGGCAGCGTGGAGGCGTTGGTGAAGTTGGCGACGCGGATCGTGGTCGCCTCCGCCGCGGTGGTGCCCGTGGCCACCGCCAGCGCCGCGGCGACGACCCCTGCCCGCGCCAGCGACCGCACGCCCGGCCCGATGCTCCAAGTCATGGCTTCCTCCCCCTTGTGGCCGCGGCCCGGAAGGCAGCGGTTCTCAATAGGGCAGTGTGGCGATTACATCGTCGACTGGAAAGGGCTTCGCCATCATCCCGGTCCGGACCAGGGCGTCGTAGTTCGGGCCGAGCGAGGCCTTGGTCACCGCCAGCATCTCGAACCAGGATTCCGGCACCTGCTCGGCGACCTCGCGCTTCATGCCGGCGACCTTCATCACCAGCGCGATGCGGAGCTCGTGGTCGGCATGGACCTCCTTCTGGGCGCGCAGATAGGCACGGCCGAAGGCGATCGCGGCGTCGCGGTTCTTGGCGAGCCAGGAATCGGTCGCGAAATAGCAGCTCGCCGTCACCGCGACCTTGTGGCTCTCGCTCAGCGTGCCGGTGTCGAGCACGCGGGCGCCGATGTCCTTGTTGGCCATGATCGCGGTCTGCATCGGCTGGATGGTGATGGCGACGTCGGCATTGCCGAGCTGGAGCGCGGCCGGCATCTGCGGGAACGGCACGATGACCTTGTTGACGTCCTTCCAGGCGACGCCGGCGTCGAGCAGCCGCTCGCGGATAGCGAGCTCGCCCGCGGTGCCGAACGCGTTGATCATCACCGTCTTGCCCTTCATCTGGTTGAAGGCGGTGACGCCCGAGCGCGCCGAGGCGTCGATGAAGGTGCCGTGATGGCCGGGCCCCTCCTGGTCGGCGGTCATGAACGCCTTGACCGGCACGCCGTTGGCGCGGGCGAAGATCGGCACCGACGTTGCCGAAAGCCCGATGTCGGCCGCGCCCGAGGCCACCGCCGCAACCGAAGCGGCGCCGGAGGCGATCTTGACGAATTGGATGTCGAGGCCGGCGTCGCGGAAATAGCCCTTCTGGACGCCGTAATAGAGCGGCAGCGCGATCGAGTTCTGGAAGTCGGCGACGCGCACCGTCGTCAGCGGCGCCGCCTGCGCCGCCGTGCCGAACGCACCCGCCGCGACGACCGCCAGCGCTGCCCCGAGGCGGCGCAGATCGCGCCGCGCGAAACCGGTCGCCATGTTCCCCTCCCCTTGCCGGCCCGTCGCCGCGGGCCGGCGTTGTGGCCGGCGGCCGCGGGCGCTTGCACGCTTCCGGCCGGCCCGGTAGGAAATAGTGAATGACGATTCATATTTCGGGTCAAGCGGCTTCCGCCGATCATGCCCTTCCCGATGGCGTCCTGCCCGCGAAGCAGCGGCGCGGGCGCGACACCCGCGACCGCCTGCTCGAGGCCGGCCACGCGCTCAGCGCGATGCGGGACATCGACACGATCACGGTCGCAGAAGTCGCGCGGCTGGCGGGATGCTCGGTCGGGGCGTTCTACCAGCGCTTCCGCGACAAGGACGCGTTCTTCGGCGTGCTGGTCGCGCAATATCTGGCCGAGGTGCGGGCGGCGACCCTGGCGCTGTTCGCCGATTGCGAGGACGACCGGCTGATCGGCCTCCTGGTCGCCCGCACGGTCGAGCGCTTCCGGCGCCATGCCGGCCTGATCCGCTCGGCGACGCGCCGCCGGATGGACGACGACGCGCTGTGGGAGCCGATCCGGGCGAGCGGCCATTTCGTCGCCGACCAGATGATCGGGTGGCTCGCCGGGCGTCGCGGCCGGCCGCTCGCGGCGGCGGACGAGATCCGGGTACGCTTCGCCTTCCAGATCCTGTTCGGCACGCTGAACAACGCGGTGATCAACCGCCCCGGCCCGCTCGTCCTGGAGGACGAGGCCTTCGTCCACCAGCTCGAACGCGCCTTCCGCCTCGCGCTGTTCTCGGCCGGGCCGGCGCCGACGGTCGAGGCCGCCCTGCGCCGTCGCATGCGTTCGTAGACGTGGGCGCGCGACGCGTGCCCACGTCTCGCGTCGGCCGCGGGCATGCTGCGCATGCCACCCTACCGACCTACATGTCCTCGAACATGCTTTCGATGCTGCGGTCGGCGTCCGACACCTCGGGCCCGTCATAGGGCATCTTCACCCGCATCGTCTCGTGCGCCGCGGCGAAGGCGTTGACGTAGGGCGCGCCGCAGAACGCCACCGGCTTGATGCGGTCCCACAGGATGTAGCCCTTGTCGTCGACGCAGGACGCCTCGACCGAGGCGGCGACGACGGCGCCGACGACCATGATCCGGCCGATCCACTCGCGCGTCCACACCACCGTGCATTCGAAATGGCGATAGCACTCCGCGATCCGCGGCGGCTTCACGATGGTCGACGGCAGCGCGGTGAGGCCCGCCTTCTCCAGCTCGTTCACGCCCGGCGCGAATGGCAGGCCGACCACCCGGACCTTTTCCAGAAGGCCGCGCTCGAACTGCGGCAGGTTGACCACGAACTCGCCGGTCGCCGCGATGTTCTTGCCGGTGTCGCCCTTGGCGCTGGTGGTGAAGCAGACCTGCACCGGCTTGTGCACGATGCGGACGGCGGTCGCGTAGGAGGCGGCGTTGACGCGGCCCTCGGCATCGACCGTCGTGATCATCGCGGCGTGGCCGCCCGGCGCCCACAGGCGGTCCCAGTATTTCTCCGGCTGATTGACGAAATTCGCGACCATTGCGACTGCCTTCTCCTGTGAACGCACTTTCGGCCGCCGCGGCAGGACCGCGCGCGGGTATTGCATCGGCTTGCGCCAGCCTCCCGCCTGTCATCCCGGCCGAGCCGAAGGCGAGAGGCGGGACCCGGGGCTGGGCGCGCGCCTATCCCGGATCCTGGTTCCCGCGGCCATCTCGGGCTTGCCGAGATGGCCGACCTGACGCATGCAAATCGGGCCAGCCCGATTTGCATGCGCGTCCGGAATGACAGGCGAAAGGCAACGCGGCGCTACGCCGCGAGCCAGGCCTCGTGGAAGCGCGGCTTGACGAGGCGGTCGACGACCACGCCCTGCACCTTCTTGCTGGCGATGATCGGCGCGGTCTGGAACAGGAAGGTCAGGATCAACGCGTTCTCGATCACGAAGCGCTGCAGCTTGGCGAAGGCCTTCTTGCGCTCCTCGCGGTCGGTGGTCGCGAGCGTCGCCTCGTAGAGCGCGCGGTAGCCCGGCAGCTCGATGCCCGAGGCGTTGTAGAACGCCTTGCCGCCGAACAGGTTGTCGTATTGCTGGCTCGGGTCGCCATAGCCGCCCATGCCGGCGAGGCGCGCCGACCCGTTCTTGTGCGGACCGAAGAACTCGAGCGCGGTGCCCTGCGGCGTGCCGGGCGTCAGCTTCACACGGATGCCGGCCTTGGCGAGCTGGGTGATGGCGAGCTCCTGCCGCTGCATCGAGGTCTGGTCCGACCAGCCCAGCATCGGGATCTCGATGCCGTCGGGATGGCCCGCCTCGGCGAGGAGCTTGCGCGCCTTGTCGGGCTGGTAGGTGTAGAGGTTGTAGCTTGCCGGATCGCACGCCCAGTGCCAGCTCGGGATGACGCCGTTGCCGGCGAGGTCGAGCCCCGAGGCCAGCACCTTGTTCATGGCGTCGCGGTCGATGCCGTAGGACAGCGCCTGGCGGATCTTGACGTTGTCGAGCGGCGGGTGGCCGTAGTTCAGGTAGGCGCCCCAGATATACATCTCCGGCACCAGCGTGGTGACGAGGTTGGGCGAGCGGTCGGCAACCTTCTTCAACTGGATGTCGAGGTTGATGCCGAGATCGTTCTGGCCCGCGATCAGCGTGCGGAGCGCGGTCTGCTGCTCGTTGATGATGTTCAGCACCAGCCGGTCGAGGTAAGGCAGGCCGCTCCGCCAATATTTGTCGTTCCGCACCAGCTCGATGCGGACATTGTCCTGCCAGCTCACGAACTTGAACGGCCCGGTGCCGACCGGGGCGCGGTCGACATTGCCGTCCTTGGCGTTCTTGATCGAGGTCGGCGACACCATCAGGCCGGGCCGGTCGGCGAGGATCGTCAGCAGCGCAGCGTTGGGCTGCGGCAGGTGCAGCGTGACCTGGTGCTTGCCCGTCACCTCGACCGACTCCACCGTCGAGGCGTCGGCCTTGGCGTTGGAGCGCGGCGCGGTGCGCGCCCGGTCGAGGTTGAACTTCGCGGCCTCGGCGTCGAACGCGGTGCCGTCGTGGAAGGTGACGTTCTCCTGGAGGTCGAGGACCAGCGTCTTCGGGTCCTTCCAGGTCCACGACTTGGCGAGCCCGGGCTTGGGGTCGAGCGTCGTCGGGTCGAGCGTGGTGAGGCCGTCGTAGAGGGCGAGCAGCGTGTTGAAATCGGGCCCGTTGCGCCCGGTGATCGGGTCGAGCGCGGCCGGGTTGTAGATCATGCAGGCGTTCAGCGTGCCGCCGCGTCTGGGCGTCCCCGCAGCGAACGCGCCCCGCGGCAGCAGAGTGGCACCACCCGCGGCCGCGAGGCCGCCGAGCAGCGTCCGGCGATCGACGCCGGCGTGGCCCTTGCCCATGTCCATCCCTGTCCCCTCCTCGTTGCGGGCCCGCGGCCTTCAGGCCGCGAGCCAGATGCGCTGGTAGCGCGGCTTGATGATGCGGTCGATCACGGCGCCTTGCACCTTCCTGTTCGCGACCAGCGGCACGGTGCCGAACAGGAAGGTCAGGACCAGCGCGTTGTCGATGACGAATTTCTGCAGTGCCGCGAAGGCCTTCTTGCGCTCCTCGCGGTCGGTGGTGGCGATGGTCGCCTCGTAGAGCGCGCGGTAGCCCGGCAGCTCCTTGTTCGAGGCGTTGTAGAAGGCGGTGGCGTTGAAGAGGTTGCCGTATTGCTGGCTCGGGTCGGCATAGCCGCCCATCGCCGACATGCGGCCGGCGCCCTGCTTGCGCGGCCCGAAGAAGGCGAGCGCGGTGCCGCCCGGCGTGCCAGGCGTCAGCTTGATGCGGATGCCGGCCTTGGCGAGCTGGGTGATGACGAGCTCCTGGCGCTGCATCGAGCTCTGGTCCGACCAGCCGAACATCTCGATCTCGATGCCGTCGGGGTGGCCAGCCTCGGCGAGGAGCTTGCGCGCCTTGTCGGGCTGGTAGGTGTAGGTCGCGTAGCTCGACGGGTCGCAGGCCCAGTTCCAGCTCGGAATGACGCCGTTGGCCGTGAGGTCGAGGCCGTGCGACAGCACCTTGTTCATGGCGTCGCGGTCGACGCCGTAGGAGAGTGCCTGGCGCACCTTGAGGTCGTCGAGCGGCGGGCGGCCGAAATTCAGGTAGGCGCCGACGAAGTCCATGCTCGGCACCAGCGTCGTCTTGAGGTTGGGATCGCGGTCGGCGATCTCCTTGAGCTGGATCGAGACCCCGATGCCGAGGTCGTTCTGCCCGGCGATCACCGAGCGCAGCATGGTCTGCTGCTCGTTGATGATCGACAGCACCATGCCGTCGAGATAGGGCAGGCCCGGCTGCCAGTACCTGTCGTTGCGGGTGACGACGATCTTGGCGTTGTCCTCCCAGCTCACGAACTTGAACGGGCCGGTGCCGACCGGGGTGCGGTCGACATTGCCGTCCTTGGCCGCCTTGACCGCGGCCGGCGACACCATGATGCCCGGCCGGTCGGCGAGGATGGTGAGGAGCTCGGCGTTCGGCTGCGGCAGGTGCAGCGTCGCCTGATATTTGCCCGTCACCTCGACCGCCTCGACCACCGAGGCGTCGCCCTTCACGTTGGAGCGGACGTAGGTCTTGGCGCGCTCGATGTTGAACTTGACCGCCGCGGCGTCGAACGGCGTGCCGTCGTGGAAGACGACGTTCTCCTGGAGGTCGAGGACCAGCGTCTTCGGGTCCTTCCAGGTCCAGGACTTGGCGAGCGCCGGCTGCGGCTCCAGGCTGACCGGATCGAGCGTGGTCAGCCCGTCGAAGATCGCGAGGAGCGTGTTGAAGTCGGGCTCGTTGCGGCCGGTGATCGGGTCGAGCGCCGCCGGGTTGTAGGGCATCGCGACGCGGAGCGTGCCGCCCCGCCGCGGCGCCCCCGCCGCGCGGCCGGGGCGCGGCAGCAGCATGGCCGCCCCTGCCCCGCCGATGCCCGCGAGCACCGTGCGCCGATCGACCACGACGCCGTCACGATCTCGACCCATCTCGGCACCCTCCCTCGGCATGATCCCGAAAGTGTGCAGCGGTTTTCGGATCAGATCATGCCTAAAAAAGCGAAACCGGAGAGGGACGACGGCCTTCGTTGGCACTCTCCAGCCTCAAGGGAGCGGCGCGGCGGGCGCATCGGCGTCGGCGCGCCGCAGTTCGCGATCGAGCGTGGGAGCGGCGGCGGGTCGGCCGCCGCTCCGTTTGCCGTCAGGCCGCGAGCCACGCCTTGTGGAAGCGCGGCCGGAAGGCGAGGTCGACCTCGACGCCCATGACCTTCTTGTGGGCGAACACCGGCCCGGTCTGGAACACGAAGGTCATGATCATCGCGTTCTCGATGACGAAGCGCTGGAGCTTGGCGAAGGCCTTCTTGCGCTCGGCCTGGTCGTTGGTCGCGAGCGTCGCGTCGTAGAGCGGCCGATAGCCCGGCAGCTCGATGCCCGACGCGTTGAGATAGGCGGCCTTGTTGAACAGGTTGTCGTATTGCTGGCTCGGATCGGCGTAGCCGCCCATGCCGGCGAGGCGCCCCTCGAACTTCTTGTGCGGGCCGAAGAACTCCAGCGAGGTGCCCTGCGGCGTACCGGGCGTCATCTTGATGCGGATGCCGGCCTTGGCGAGCTGCGAGATCGCCACCTCCTGGCGCTGCATCGAGCTTTGGTCCGACCAGCCCCAGAACGGGATGTCGATGCCGTCGGGATGGCCGGCCTCGGCGAGGAGCTGGCGCGCCTTCTCCGGCTTGTACGAGTACATGTTGACGGTCGATTGATCGCAGGCCCAGTGCTGCGGCGGGATGACGCCGGCGCCGGGGGTGTCGAGGCCGAGCGCGATCACCTTGTTGATGGCGTCGCGGTCGAGTCCCCAGGCCACCGCCTGGCGGACCTTGATGTTGTCGAACGGCGGGCGGCCGTAGTTGATGTAGCCGCCCCACATGAACATGTTGTGGATCAGCTCGGTCTTGAGGTCGGGCGAACGGTCGACGATCGGCTTGAGCTGGATGTCGAGGTTCATCCCCATGTCGTTCTGGCCGGCGATGATCGAGCGCAGGCCGGTCTGCTGTTCGTTGATGATGTTGAGGTTGAGCTTGTCGAGATAGGGCAGGCCCGAGCGCCAGTACTTCTCGTTCCTGACCATCTGGATCGAGACGTTGTCCTGCCACGACACCAGCTTGAACGGCCCGGTGCCGACCGGGGTGCGGTCGACGTTGCCGCCCTTGGCGTTCTTGATCGCCGTCGGCGACACCATCAGGCCGATCCTGTCGGCGAAGATGGTGAGCAGCGCCGCGTTGATCTGGTTGAGGTGGAACGTGACCTGGTGCTTGCCGGTCACCTCGATCTTGTCGATCGAGGAGCCGTCGGCCTTGACGTTGGAGCGCGGGTCGGTCTTGGAGCGGTCGAAGTTGAACTTCACCGCGTCGGCGTCGAAGGCGGTGCCGTCGTGGAAGAGGACGTTCTCCTCGAGCTCCACGACCAGCGTCTTCGGGTCCTTCCAGCTCCACGACTTGGCGAGGCAGGGCTGCGGCTCCAGCGTCTTGGGATCGAGCTGGATCAGCCCGTCATAGAGCGCATAGAGGGTATTGAAGTCCGGCGCATTGCGCCCGGTGATCGGGTCGAGCGCGGCGGGGTTGTAGGTCATCGAGCAGTTCAGCGTGCCGCCACGCTTCGGCGTGCCCTGGGCGAAGGCGCCGCGCGGCAGAAGCGCGGCCCCGGCGGCCCCGGCCACCATGCCACCCAGAAGCGTCCGGCGATCGACCCCGGACCGCGTACCACGATCACCCCGCATCACATTGTCCTCCCTGAAGCTGGGCTTGTTGATCGCGTCTACTTTATCGCCCCGACCGCCGGCTGCGCCAGAGGCAATGCCGAGAGGATGAGGCCTCAGGCATAGCCGGGCGGCGGGACGAAGCCGCCGAACGCCCGCTCGAGGTGCCCCGCGAAGGCGATGGTGGTGCGGTCGTCGAACGCCGCGCCCATGATCTGCACGCCGATCGGCAGCCCCTCGGCGCTCACCCCGACCGGCATCGCCGTCGACGGCAGGCCCGGCAGGGTCGCGAGGCCCGGCCAGACCAGGGCATCGTGATGCACGATCTCGTGCCCGTCGACCGTGACGCGCCGCCGCATCGAAGGCTGCGGGTCGTGGCGGAACGCGGTGGTCGAGAGCGGCGGCGCCAGCACCACGTCCCATTCCTCGAACAGGCGGCGCCATTGCCGGCGGATGCGCTGGCGGCGCTCGTCGAGCGCGATCCAGCGGTGGTGCGGCAGGTTGGCGGCGCGAAGGCGCAGCGCCGCGAAGCCGACATCGTCGGGCGAGAGCTTCGCGGCAGCCTCGGCGCTCTGCCGGCGGTCCTCGTCGGTCGCGCGGGTGCCGCTCTCGGCCATCAGCAGCTGGACATAGGTCCGCCCGGCGTCGGCGAGGTCGGGCACGAGGTCGCTCGCCCGGCCGACCTTCGCCCCGGCGCCCGCGACCTCCGCCGCCAGCCGGTCGAGCGCCGCGCGGATCGCTTCGGCGGTCGGCGCCAGCGGGTGACGGTCGATCACGAGCACGCGAAAGTCGCGGAGCGCTGCGTGGCGCGGCGGCGGCAGGGCAAGGCGATAGGCCGCGGCCGCCTCCTCGTCCGGCCCGGCGAGAAGGCCGAGCGCGAGGTCGAGGTCGGCCGCGCCGCGCGCCATCGGGCCGCAGACGTTGAGGTCCGCGACATGGAGCGCGCCCGGCAGCGCATGGCCGCGCTGCGGCACCAGGCCATAGGTCGGCTTGTGGCCGAACACGCCGCAGAAATGCGACGGCACCCGGATCGAGCCGCCGATGTCGGAGCCGATCTCGAGCGGCACCATGCCGGCGGCGAGCGCCGCCGCGGCACCGCCCGAGGAGCCGCCGGGGGTGAAGGCGAGGTTCCACGGGTTGTTGGTGACGCCGTAGAGCTCGTTGTCGCTCTGCCAGTCGGCGAGCCAGCGCGCGACGTTGGTCTTGCCGAGGACGATCGCCCCGGCGGCCTTGAGCCGCGCGACCGCCGGCGCATCCTCGATGGCACGATGGTCGCGGTTCGACGGGACGCCCCAGGTGGTCGGCAGGCCGGCGACGTCGAAGGCTTCCTTCACCGTCATCGGCACGCCGAGGAGCGGCTTGTCCTCGCCGCGCGCCCGCGCCGCGTCAGCGGCCTTGGCGGCCGCGCGGGCGCGCTCGAAATCGCGCACGACCACGGCGTTGATCGGCCCGTCGAGCGCCTCGATCCGCGCGATCGCCTGCTCGGTCAGCTCGGCGGCGGAGACGGCACCGCGCCGGACCTCGGAGGCGAGCGCGGTCGCGCTGCGATAATCGGGAGAAGCCGCGTTTACCATGTACCCTCTCGGCCGGCCGCATCCGCCGCGCTCACCGCATCATTATCGCCGGGACAAAACGGGAGGCCAGCGCCGCGTCAAGCGGGCGCCGGACAAGCCGGCACCCGGCGCAGCGCGCGCACCGCGCGGAACAGCGGCGTTTCCTCGAACGGCTCGATCCGCATCCCGTCGTCGAAGCGCGCGAGCGCCGGGCGGCTGGCGGAGAAGGCCGGCCACGGGCTCTCGGATGCCGTCGGGCGGCCGTCCCTCGCAAACGCGACCCAGGCCGTCAGCATCGCCGCGGACAGGTCCCAGTCGGCATCGGCCATCGAGTCGTCTCCGGGCAGCGTCGCGAATACATACGGGATCTCGGCGGTGTGGACCGCGAGGAGGCCGTCTGCCCGCCGGCCCGGCGAAACGCGCGAAAAGCGATAGAGAAAGGTCGGAAGGCCGGCCGCGTTGCGCTCAAGCCCCGCCTCGAAGGCCGGCTCGGCGAACAGCGTTGTCGTGAACAGCCGATCGAGCGACGCATAGATCGCCTCGCCGTCGCGGCGATCGAGCAGGCCGGCGATCGCCGTGGCGCCGGGCCCGCAGAGGACTTCGAGCAGCCCGTCGAGGGCATCCTCGCCGTAGCGGCGCCCCGGGCGGATGAAATAGCGCGCCTCGTTGTCGTTGTAGCCCATGAGGAGGGGACGCCCGCCGCGGGGAGCGAGATCCTGCGGCAGGAGATCGTCGTCGAGCGCCGGGACCCAGAGAAGATCGCCCGGCGTCGCGATCCGGCCGGCGAGGTCGATGCCCGAGAGCCGATCGGCAGCCTGCCAGACGTCCGCCGCCGGCAGCCCGCGGGCGGCATCGAAATCGGCGCAGCCGAGCGCTTCGAGCAGCCGCTCGGCCGCGGCCGACGCCCGCACCGTCGTCATCGCGCCGCGACCGCCCTTCACCGGGTCGGCATAGCCGCCGCTTTGCAGAATTGCCTTGTGGAACAGCCCATCGGCGGCGGGGCAGCCCATCAGCTTGCGGGTGGCGTCCGCGCCGGCGGATTCGCCGAAGAGGGTGACGTTGTCCGGGTCGCCGCCGAAGGCCGCCGCGTGCGCCTTGACCCACGCCAACGCGGCGAGCTGGTCGAGGACGCCGAAATTTCCGCCGACGGCGGGATGGGCAAGATAGCCGAAGACATGGAGGCGATAGTTCAGGGTGACGAGCACCACGCCGGCGGCGGCGAAGGCGCTGCCGTCCCACTCCGGCTCCGAGCCGGCGCCGCCAAGATAGCCGCCGCCGTGGAGCCACACCATCACCGGCTGGCGTGCATCGGGGGACAGCGTCCGGGTCCAGACGTTGAGGTAGAGGCAATCCTCGCCGGTCGCGGCGGCTCTCAGGTTACGGCCGGGCCGCGCGGCCTGAAAGCAGGCCGGCCCGAAGTCGCATGCAGGCCGCGAGCCGGCCCACGCCGTCTCCCGCCGCGGCGCGCGCCAGCGCCCGTGGCCGGTCGGCGGCGCGGCGTAAGGAATGCCGAAGAATCGATAGATCCCGCCGTCGAGGGCACCTTCGATCGAGCCGGATCGCGTGCGGATTTCGGCCGGCGTCGGCATGGCGGTCTCCTGTCGTCGTCGACCGTCCCCGGGACGGCGGCGCAGGCCGACTGTACGACCGCGATGGCCGCTCGCGGAAGCCGTTCGGGAGGTTCGTCGCGGCGGGCACCGGGGGCGCCGATGCCCGCCAACGGCGTCAGCTTCCCACGGCGCCGTTGATGACCGGGCCGAAGAGCTGCCAGCGGGTGCCGTCGAAGCGCATCATCTGCATCTGCTCGATCGGGAAATAGTCCGTCGCGCTGGTGTTGATGGTGATGCCGGGCAGCAGCAGGCCGACCGAGAAATCATGCAGGCTCGCGGCCTGCTTCATGACGTTCGCGCGGGTGAGGTCGTCGCCGCACTGCTTCAGCACCTGCGCCATGGTCTGCGCCACCGCGTAGCCATAGGTGGTGAAGCTGCTGGTCTTGTCGCCGGTCGGATAATACTTGTCCATGAAGGCGAGCCATTCCTTCATGCCGGCGTCGTTCTTCCAGGTCGGGTCGGTCGGGTCTTTCAGATAGGCGGTCGAGACGATGCCCTTGGAGGCCTCGAGTCCGGCCGGCTTCAGCACGCCGCCGACCGACACCGAGACGTTGTTCAGGATCACGAGCGGCTTCCAGTTCAGCGCCGCGGCCTTGCGGATCGCCTGGGCGGCGAATTTCGGCGTCGCGACGATGAAGAAGGTGTCGGCGCCCGAGGCCTTGGCGTTGATGACCTGGGAGTCGACGGTCGGGTCGGACACCTCGTAGGGCTGCGCCGAGACCACCTTGACGGAGCTGTTGCTGCCGAGCCCGTCCTTCAGGCCCTTGAGCTCGTCGGTGCCGTAGTCGTCGTTCTGGTAGATGACGGCGACCTTGGCGTTGGGGTGGTCCTTCGCGAGATAGGCGGCGTAGATGCGGCCCTCGCTCTGGTAGTTGGGTTGCCAGCCCATCGTCCAGTGGTCCTTCTTGGGATCGCCGAACTGGGTGGCGCCGGTCGCGACGAAGAGCTGCGGCACCTTCTTGGCGTTCATGTATTTCTCGATCGCCGTGTTCGACGGCGTGCCGAGGCTCTGGAAGATCAGCAGCACCTGGTCGTTCTCGACGAGCTTGCGCGCCATCTCGACCGCTTTCGGCGGGCTGTAGCTGTCGTCGTAGGAGACGAAGTCGATCTTGCGGCCGTTGATGCCGCCCTCGGCGTTCACCTTGTTCCAGAAGGCGGCGATGGTCTTGCCGATGGTGCCGTAGGCCGAGGCCGGGCCGCTATACGGGTTGATGTTGCCGATCTTGATCGTGGTGTCGGTCGCGCCCGGATCGTATTTCTTCTGCGCCAACGCCGGCGCCGCGACGAGCGCGGTGCCGAGCACGAGTGCCGCGAGAGCCGCGGTTCGACGAACAGCCATGTCGTACCTCTCTGTTGTGCGTCGCTAGCTGCGGCGCCTTGCTTCGATCTTCGCGGCGAGGAGCCGCATCAGTCCCCCCACTCCCGCCGGCATCAGGTAGATGACGAGGAGGAGGATGACGCCGTAGACGGCGTTGGCGAGCCCCTTGGAGAGGCTCTCGGCGACATTCGGCACGAACACCAGGAACAGGCCGCCGAACACGCAGCCGGCGACCGAGCCGACGCCGCCGATGACGAGCCCGACGAAGAGCCCGATCGCGAGCGTGATGGTGAAGCTGTCCGGCGCGACGTACTGCACCGCCGCGGTCGAGAGCGCGCCGGCGACGCCGGCATAGAGCGCGCTGACGCCGAAGGTCGTGGTCTTGTAGAGCGCGAGGTTGACGCCCATGGCCCGGGCCGCGATCGGGTTGTCGCGGATCGCGATCAGGGCGCGGCCGGTACGGCTGTCGATCAGGTTGACGGCGCCCCAGACCATCAGGAGCGCCACCGCGAGGCTGACGAGATAGAGCCACTGGTCGCCGGTCAGCGGCAGGCCGAACGGCGTGTCGGGCCGGACCACCGAGATGCCCTCCACCCCGCCGGTCCACGGCTTCAGCGGGGTCGAGCGCAGGAGCTGCGGCGTCGCGAAGGCGAGCGCGAAGGTCGCGAGCGCGAGATAGACCGGCCCGAGCCGGAGCGCCGGCAGCCCGAACAGGAAGCCGAAGCCGAAGCAGATGAGGCCGGCGATCGGCAGCGTCCAGTAGAACG
Source organism: Hyphomicrobiales bacterium (assembly GCA_035547055.1). Lineage (GTDB taxonomy): Bacteria > Pseudomonadota > Alphaproteobacteria > Rhizobiales > Methylopilaceae > DASZVN01. Next base: position 37,952 of record DASZVN010000074.1, on the reverse strand, counting down.
ACAGGTCGGCGTCGTTCATCAGGATCGCGCTGGCATAGGCGCCGATGGCGAAGAAGGTCGAGTGGCCGAGCGAGAACTGGCCGTTGATCCCGGTGAGGAGGTTCAGCCCGAGGATCGCGACGGCGTAGTCCACCGCCATCGTGAGCTGGAAGATCACGAAGTTCTGCACGACGAACGGCAGCACCGCCGCGACCGCGAGCGCGACCCAGAACGCCGCACGCCGCCACCCCGTCGCCGCGACCTCTTCCGCGGCGGCGGCGCTCGGCAGGCGGGACAGGATCGAGATCAGCGCCATGGCTGTGCCTCATCCCCGGCGCCGTAACCCCTCGCCCGGATCGCCCGCGCAAGTCGGGCTTGCCCGACTTGCGACACGATGTGGCGAACTCGGGAACACCCGAGTTCGCGTGCGGGCGACTCGACCTCTCCCTTTGGGAGGGGTGAAAGAAGCGCCGGGCTCCTCTTCACCTCTCCCCGCCGGGGAGAGGTCGAGTCGGCCGAAGGCCGACCGGGTGAGGGGGCGGGGCGCATGTCGTTCATCGCGCTACACCCGCGTCACGGTGCGGGCGCCGAACAGGCCGCCGGGCCGCGCCACCAGCACGGCGACGATGACCGCGAGGGCGATCGACAGCTTCAGCTCGCGGCCGACCTCCGGCAGGAAGGTGCCGGCGAGGTTCTCGATCACGCCGACCAGGATGCCGCCGACCACCGCGCCGGCCGGGCTCGACAGGCCGCCCAGCACCGCGCCGGCGAAGCCGTAGAGCAGGATGCTCTGCATCATGTTCGGCTCGAGGAAGACGACCGGGGCGATCATGATGCCCGCGACGGCACCGATCGCCGCCGCCATGCCCCAGCCGAGCGCGACCATCCAGCCGACCCGGATGCCGACGAGGCGGGCCGAGACCGGATCGGCTGCCGCCGCCCGCATCGCGAGGCCGATCCGGGTGCGGCTGAAGAAGACATAGAGGAGGAGCAGCAGCACCAGGGTGACGCCCAGCATGCCGGCATCGTGATCGCTGACGAGCCCGGTGCCGAACAGCGAGCCGGCGCCGAACGGGCTCGGAAACGTCTTGATGGTGAAGTCCCAGATGAAGCCGGCGAGGCTGTTCAGGATCGACAGGAGGGCGATGAACACCACGATGTGGCTCAGGACCGACGCATCGCGGACCGGCCGGAACAGCACCCGCTCGATCATGACGCCGGCCGCGAACGAGAAGACGATCGTCAGGACGAACGCGACCCAGTAGGGCACGCCCCAGCCGATGAGCTGCCAGGCGACGAAGGCCGAGAACATCGCCATCTCGCCCTGGGCGAAGTTCACGCTGTGGATCGCCTGGTAGATCATCACGATGGCGAGCGCGACGCAGGCATAGATCCCGCCCGTCGCGACGCCGGCGATCACCTGGCGGACGAAGAGGTCCATCGTGCCTCCCTAGCGCCGGGCCGGCCGAGCCCCGTCCACCATGCTTCGCATGGTCCCCCTCCCCCGTCTGCGACGGGGGAGGATTCGCCGCAGCGCCGATCCTCCCCTGCACGAACTCGGGTGTTCCCGAGTTCGTGACTAGAAATCGCAAGTCGAGCAGGCTCGACTTGCGTGCGGGGGAGGTGCCGAGCGAAGCGAGGCAGAGGGGGCCCTTTGTCGACCTGACTCAAGAACTTAGCCTCCCTCAATACCCGAGATAGGCGCGGCGGACGGTCTCGTCGCGCCCGACCGTCGCCGCGGGGCCGCCCATCACCATGCGGCCGGTCTCGATCAAATAGGCCTGGTCGGCGAGGTCGAGCGCGAGCCTCGCGTTCTGCTCGACCACCAGCATCGCCATGCTCTCCTCGTCGCGGAGCCGGCCGAGGATCCGGAACAGCTCCTCGACGAGGCGCGGCGCGAGGCCGAACGACGGCTCGTCGAGCAGCATCAGGCGCGGCCGCAGCATCAGCGCGCGGCCGATCGCGAGCATCTGCTGCTCGCCCCCCGAGAGCGTGCCGGCCTGCTGCGCCCGCCGCTCGGCGAGACGCGGGAAATAGCCGTAGACCCGGTCGAGATCGCCGGCGATCGCGGCGCGGCCGCGCCGGCTGATGGCGCCGAGCGCGAGGTTCTCGGCGACGGTCAGCGGGGTGAAGGTGCCGCGCCCCTCGGGCACGTGGGCGACGCCGAGGCGCGCGATGTCCTCGGTCGCGTGGCCGAGGATGGGGCGGCCGTCGAGCGCGATCTCGCCCTCCGCCGCGACCATGCCGCAGATGGCGCGGAGCGTCGTCGTCTTGCCGGCGCCGTTGGCGCCGAGCAGCGCCGTCGCCCCGCCCTCGGCGACCTCGAAGTCGAGCCCGAACAGCGCCTGGACGCCGCCGTAGCCGGCGCGAAGGTTGCGGACGGCGAGGAGCGGCGCGCTCATCGCCCGGAGCCCCCGAGATAGGCCCGCACCACCTCGGGATCGCTCTGCACCGCGGCCGGCGGCCCGTCGGCGATCTTCCGCCCGAAGTCGAGCACGACGACCCGGTCGGAAATCGCCATCACGAGGTTCATGTGGTGCTCGACCAGGAGCACGGTGATGCCGCGCTCGTCGCGGATGCGGCAGATCAGCTCGCCGAGCGCCTCGATCTCCTCGTGGTTCAGCCCGCTCGCCGGCTCGTCGAGGAGGAGCAGTTTGGGCCGGCCGGCGAGTGCGCGGGCGAGCTCGATCCGCTTCTGGATGCCGTGCGGCAGATCGCGGGCCGGGCGGCGCGTGACCTCGGCAAGGCCGAACTCCTCGATCAGGGCGAGCGCCTCGCCATCGATCCGGGCGCGCTCCGCGGCGGTGCCGAGGCGGACGGCGTCGCCGAAAAAGTTGCCGGCGGAGCGGGCATGGGCGCCGGTGCGGACGTTGTCGAGGACCGACATCGAGCCGAACAGCGCGAGGTTCTGGAAGGTGCGGGTGATGCCGAGCCCGGCGATGCGATGGGCGGGCAGGCCGAGGATCGGCCGCCCCGCGAAGCGGATCGCGCCCCGCTGCGGCGCATAGAGCCGGGTGATGCAATTGAAGAGCGTGGTCTTGCCGGCGCCGTTCGGCCCGATCAGGCCGAGGATCTGACCCTCGGCGAGGTCGAACGAGACCCCGTCCAGCGCGAGAATGCCGCCGAACCGGATGGAAATGTCCTCGACCGCGAGCAGGGCCAGCGCGGCGGGGCGCTGCCGCCGCGTCGCGCCCGCCTGGGCCATCGCCTCAGCCGGGATGGCGATCGCCGCGGCGCCGGCCTCCCGACTGGTGTCCACGTTCACGCGCTCCTCCCACCCATGGCTCGTATCGGCTTACGCCGATCTCGCTCTCCAGTCCGCCGCCGTTGACGACGGCGGCGATGTTTCGCACCGCATGCACCAGCCGCGGCCCGATGTCCTCAACGAGCCGGTCGCGCCCGATCGCGAACGCCGCGGCCCCGCAATTGAACGCGTAGATGCCCGATCCGTCCGCCATCACCAGCGGCACGCCGACGCCGTTGATGTCGGCCCGCCAGTCGCCGATCGACAGCACGAAGCCGTGCCGGGCGTAGTCGGCACGGCCCTGCTCGATCGCGGCATAGAGGGCCGGCCAGTCCTCGCCGTAGCGCCGTTCCAGCTCGGCCATCAGCGCCGCGCGCTCGCCGTCGGGCAGCGCGGCGATCATCGCCCGGCCCATCGCCGACGATGCGATCGGGATGCGCGAGCCGACGTCGAGCCGCACCATCAGCGCCTGGGCCGAGACGCATTGCTCGACATAGATCATGCGCCGCTGGTCGCGCGCGCCGAGGGCGACGGCGGCCACGGCATGATCGGCCAGCGCCTGCATGTGCGGCCGGGCCACGTGGCGGAGGCCGCCCTGGGCGAGCGCGCTGTAGCCGAGCGCCAGCGCTGCCGGCGCGATCTGGTATTTGCCGAAGCGCTCGAGCCGGACGAGGTAGCCGAGCGTGGTGAGGGTGTAGGTCAGCCGCGACACCGTCGGCTTCGGCAGCCCGGTGCGGGCCGCGATCTCCTGGTTGCCGAGCATGCCGTCGCCGGGGCGGAAGGCGCGCAGCACGTCGAGCCCGCGGGCCAGCGCGACGACGAAGCGCCGGTCCAAAGCGGCCGCGCCGCCGAAATTTGCGCGCCCCGGCGTCATCGCCCGTGCCGCCTCCGACATGTGATTGACAGGGACTACATCAATTCCTAGCCTCGCCGTCAATTCGCAAAACAAGTTTTCGCGTAGCGGAATACTTGGCGCTCGAATCGCGGGAGGCTAGCCTTCCGCGCGTGCCGCCGCCGCGGCGCTGGGAGGACGCAATGGCCGAGCTGGTATCCATTTCGCGCGACGGCGACGTTGCCGTCCTGACAATCGACAATCCGCCGGTCAACGCGCTCGGCCACACCATGCGGATCGCGCTCGCCGCGGCGCTCGACGGCGCGGTCGCCGATCCCGCGGCAAAGGGCATCGTCATCGCCGCCGCGGGGCGGATGTTCAGCGGCGGCGTCGACATCCACGAGTTCAACGCGCCGGCCCGTTTCCCCACGCTGCCTGACCTCATCGCCAAGGTCGAGGCGAGCCCGAAGCCGGTGGTCGCGGCGCTCCATGGCATCGCCTATGGTGGCGCGCTGGAGCTGTCGCTCGCCTGCCACGGCCGGGTCGCCGCGCCCGACGCGAAGCTCGGCCTGCCCGAGGTCAAGATCGGCCTGATCCCCGGCGCCGGCGGTACCCAGCGCCTGCCGCGCGCCATCGGCCCGCTGAAGGCGCTCCAGGTCATCGTGGCGGGCGAGCCGCTCGCCGCCCCCGACGCGCTCGCCGCCGGACTGGTATCGGCGGTCGGCGCGGACGTGGTGGCGGAGGCCAAGGCGCTGGCGCGAAAACTGGCCGCCGGGCCGCGCCCGCTGCCCCTGCTGCGAAACGACGACAGCAAGCTCGCCCCAGTGAAGGCCGACCGCACCGCCTTTGACGCCGCAGTCGCGGACGTCGCCAAGAAGGCGCGCGGCCTCACAGCGCCGGTCGAATGCGCCAAGGCGGTCGCCATGACGCTCGAGCTTCCGATCGACGAAGGGCTGAAGCGCGAGCGCGCCACCTTCGACGCCCTGACCAAGGACGCGCAGTCGCTCGGCCTGCGGCACCATTTCTTCGCCGAGCGCGAGGCGACCAAGCCGGGCGCCCTCCCCGCCGGCACCGAGCCGCACGCGGTCGCCCGCGCCGCGGTGATCGGCGCCGGCACGATGGGCGGCGGCATCGCGATGTGCTTCGCCAATGCCGGCATCCCGGTGACGTTGGTCGACACCGGCGACGAGGCGCTGAAGCGCGGCCTCGCCACCATCGAGCGGAACTATGCGACCACGGTGAAGCGCGGCCGCCTGAGCGAGACGGAAATGGCGGCGCGCATGGCCCGCATCACGCCGACCACCGACATCGGGGCCGTCGCCGACGCCGACATCGTGATCGAGGCGGTATTCGAGGAGATGGACCTGAAGAAGCGGGTGTTCGCCGAGCTCGACCGCCTGGCGCGGCCGGACGCGGTGCTCGCGACCAACACGTCCTATCTCGACGTCGACGCGATCGCGGCGACGACCAAGCGGCCGGGGTCGGTGCTCGGCACGCATTTCTTCAGCCCGGCCAACGTCATGCGGCTGCTCGAAGTGGTCCGGGGCAAGGCCACCCGGCCCGACGTGCTCGCGACCGCGATGGCGCTCGGCCGCAAGCTCGGCAAGGTGCCGGTCCCGGTCGGCGTCTGCCACGGCTTCGTCGGCAACCGGATGCTACACGCCCGCGCCATCGAGGCCGAGCCGCTCCTCCTCGAAGGCGCCCTGCCCCAGGACATCGACGGCGCGCTGACCGCCTTCGGCTTCCCGATGGGGCCGTTCGCGATGGGCGACATGGCCGGGCTCGACGTCGGCTGGCGCATCCGCAAGGCCACCGGCGAGCAGGCCGAGATCGCCGACGCGCTGTGCGAGAAGGGCCGCTTCGGCCAGAAGACCGGGCGCGGCTTCTATATCTACGAGGCCGGCAGCCGCACGCCGACGCCGGATCCCGAGGTCGAGGCGCTGATCGCGGAGACCGCGGCCCGGCGTGGCGTCACGCGCCGCAAGATCGGCGCGGATGAGATCATCGAGCGTCTGCTCTATCCCTTGGTCAGCGAGGGCGCGCAGATCCTCGACGAGGGCATCGCGCGGCGGCCCGGCGACATCGACGTGGTCTGGGTCTATGGCTACGGCTTCCCGGCCTGGCGCGGCGGACCGATGTACTGGGCCGACCAGGTCGGCCTTGGCCATATCCGCGATCGCCTGCTGCACTACGCCGAACGCAATCCGGCGCTGAAGCCCTCGCCGCTCTTGTCGCGGCTCGCCGACGAGGGCCGCGGCTTCGCCTCGCTCGACGGGGTGGAGAAGGCGGCATGACGGCGCGGCCGTTTCCCTGGGAGAAGTCCTACCCGCCCATCCTGTCGTGGGACACGCCGCTCGAGGTGACGACGGTCCCCGCTTTGCTCGACGGCGCCGTCGCCGTCTACGGCGCGCGACCCGCGATCGACTATCGCGGTACGAGGCTCTCCTTCGCCGACCTCGGCGCGCGCGCCGACGAAGCCGCAGCGGCCTTCCTCCACGCCGGCATCGGCCGCGGCCAGACGCTGGCGCTCTATCTGCCGAACACCGCGTGGCAGCCGATCGCCTTCTTCGCCGGCCTCCGCACCGCGGCGCGCCTCGTGCTGCTGAGCCCGCTCGATGCGGAAGCGGAGCTGGCCTACAAGCTGAAGGACGCCGGCGCCCGCGTCCTGGTCACGACCGACATCCAGCCGATGTTCGCGATGGCGCTCAGGCTTCTCGACGGCGGCCATGTCGAGCGGCTGATCGTCTGCCCCGAGGCCACGCTCGGCGCCGTGCAGGGCGAGGTGCCGACGCTTCCGATTCCCGACCGGCCGGACGTCGTCGCCTGGACCGATTTCGCCCGCGGCATCACGCGGCCCGCCAATTGGCCGCCGCTTGCGCCGTCAGACCTCGCGCTGCTGCAATATACCGGCGGTACCACCGGCCGGCCCAAAGGCGCGATGCTGACCCACGCCAATCTCACGGCCGCGTGCGCCATCTTCGACGCCTGGTACGAGGGCGGCGGCGGCGCCCCGGCGGAAGGCGCGAAGGTCATCGGCGTGCTGCCGCTGTTCCACATCTACGCGCTGACGGTCGTGCTGCTCCGCAATGTCCAACGCGGCGCGGAGATCCTGCTGCGGCTTCGCTTCGACGTGGAGACCACGCTGCGCGACATCGAGGTGATGCGCGCCAATTCCTTCCCCGGCGTGCCGACGATGTGGCTGGCGCTGCTGAACCATCCCGGCATCGAAACGCGCGACCTCTCGGCGCTGGCGTATGCCGGCTCGGGCGGGGCGCCGCTGCCGGTCGAGGCGGCGCGGCGCTTCGAGGCGCTGACTGGGCGGCGCATGCTCGGCGGCTGGGGCATGACCGAGACGTCGCCCGCCGGCACCAGCCTCCTCGCGGACGGGCCGCCGAAGCCCGGCTCGATCGGCCTGCCGATGCCCGGCATCGAGATGGACGTGGTGGCGCTCGACGATCCCACCCGCGTGCTCGGCCCGAACGAAACCGGCGAGATCCGCATCAAGGGGCCGAACGTCGTCGCCGGCTACTGGAACCGACCGGAGGAAACCGCCGCCGCCTTTGCCGACGGCCGCCTCCTCACCGGCGACGTCGGCTACATGGACGAGGACGGCTATTTCTTCATCGTCGACCGCAAGAAGGACATGATCATCTCGGGCGGCTTCAACGTCTATCCGCAGATGGTCGAGCAGGCGATCTATACCCACCCGGCCGTCGCGGAGTGCCTGGTGGTCGGTGTGCCCGACGCCTATCGCGGCGAGTCCGCCAAGGCCTTCGTCGTCCTCCGCCCCGGCGCCGCCGCGTTCACGCTCCAGGAGTTGCAGGCCTTCCTCGCCGACAAGGTGGGTCGCCACGAGATGCCGCGCGACCTCGAGTTCCGCGACGCCCTGCCGAAGACCGCCGTCGGCAAATTCTCCAAGGTCGCCCTTCGCGACGAGGAGCGGGCTCGCGTTCGGGCCGGCGCGGCCTGACCGCTATCACAGGAACCAGCACCATGCGCGAAGCGGTCATCGTCTCCACCGCGCGGACGCCGATCGGCAAGGCCTATCGCGGCGCGCTGAACCTGACCGACGGCCCGACCCTCGCCGGCCACGTCATCGCCGAGGCGGTGCGCCGCGCCAGCATCGACCCGGCGGAGGTCGAGGACGTGGTGATGGGCTGCGCAATGCAGGAAGGCACCACCGGCGGCAACGTCGCCCGCCGGGCGCTGCTGCGCGCCGGCCTGCCCGCGACCGTGGCGGGCACCACGATCGACCGCCAGTGCTCGTCCGGCCTCCAGGCCATCGCCGTGCTCGCCCGCGCCATCGTCCATGACGGCGTGGAGGTCGGCGTCGCCGGCGGGGTCGAGTCGATCAGCCTGGTGCAGAACGATCATCGCAACGTCTTCCACGCCCGCGACGAAGCGCTGGTCGCGATCGAGCCCGACGTCTACATGCCGATGATCGACACCGCGGAGGTCGTCGCCGCGCGCTACAGGATTCCGCGCGAGGCCCAGGACGCCTACGGCCTGGAGAGCCAGAAACGCACGGAAGCCGCCCGCGCCGCCGGCCGCCTCGACGCCGAGATCGTCCCGATCACGACCACCATGGCGGCGATGGACAAGGCGACCGGCGCGACCTCCGAGCGCGAGGTGACGCTGAGCGAGGACGAGGGCCCGCGCCCGGATTCGACCGCCATCGGCCTCGCCGGGCTGAAGCCGGTCCGCGGCGACGGCAAGACCATCACCGCGGGCAACGCCAGCCAGCTTTCCGATGGCGCCACGGCGGTGGTGGTGATGGAGAGGGGCCTCGCCGAGCGCCATGGCCTCGAGCCGCTCGGCATCTTCCGCGGCCTCGCCGTGGCTGGGTGCGAGCCCGACGAGATGGGCATCGGCCCGGTCTTCGCGGTGCCGCGCCTCCTGGAGCGCCACGGCCTCACCGTCGACGACATCGACCTGTGGGAGCTGAACGAGGCCTTTGCGGTACAAGTGATCTTCTGCCGCGACCGGCTCGGCATCGACCCGGCCAAGCTGAACGTCGACGGCGGCGCCATCGCGCTCGGCCATCCCTACGGCATGTCGGGCGCGCGGATGACGGGCCACGCCTTGATCGAGGGCCGGCGGCGCGGCGCGAAGCTGGCCGTCGTTACCATGTGCGTCGGCGGCGGCATGGGCGCCGCCGGCCTGTTCGAGATCGCGTGATGAGCAACCTCTCCCCGTCATGGCCGGGCTTGTCCCGGCCATCCACGACTTCTCTTCCCGATGCGCCGCAAACTCGTGGATGCCCGGCCCAAGGCCGGGCATGACAGAGAGGCCGGAGGCAAGACAATGCTGACCCTCACCAAACGGGCCGACGACCTCGCCCGGCGCATCGCCGCCTTCATGGACGCCCACGTCTATCCCAACGAGGAGGTCTATGAACGCCAACTCGGCGAGGGGCCGACGCGGTGGGCCATTCCTCGGGTCATGGAGGATATGAAGCGCGCCGCCCGGGCCGAAGGACTGTGGAACCTGTTCCTGCCCAAGGAGGAGTACCCGGACAGCCTGACCAACGAGGAATACGCCCCGCTCTGCGAGATCATGGGCCGCTCGCCGATCGCGGCGGAGGCCTTCAACTGCTCGGCGCCCGACACCGGCAACATGGAGACCATCGCCCGCTACGGCACACGGGCGCAGAAGGAGGCGTGGCTCGAGCCGCTGCTCCAGGGCGAGATCCGCTCCTGCTTCTCCATGACCGAGCCCGCGGTCGCCTCGTCCGATGCGACCAACATGCAGACCACCATCCGCCGCGACGGCGACGACTACGTCGTGAACGGCCGCAAATGGTGGTCGTCCGGCGCGATGGATCCGCGCTGCCGGATCGCCATCGTCATGGGCCTGACCGACCCCAACGCCGAGCGGCACCGCCGCCACTCGATGATCCTGGTGCCGCTCGCGACGCCTGGCGTCACGGTGGTCCGCCCGATGCACGTCTTCGGCTACGACGATGCGCCCCACGGCCACGCCGAGATCATTTTCGACCATGTCCGCGTGCCGGGCGCGAACATGCTGCTCGGCGAGGGCCGCGGCTTCGAGATCGCGCAGGGCCGGCTCGGCCCCGGCCGCATCCACCACGCGATGCGCCAGATCGGCCTCGCCGAACGCGCGCTGGAGATCCTGTGCCGCCGCGCGCTGGCGCGCACGCCGTTCGGCAAGCCGATCGCCGAGCAGGGCGTGACGCGGCACTGGATCGCCGAATCGCGCATGGAGATCGATCAGGCGCGGCTTCTCACCATGCATGCCGCGCGTATGATGGACACTGTCGGCAACAAGGGAGCGCGGGCCGAGATCGCGATGATCAAGGTGGTGGCGCCCAACATGTCGCAGCGGGTGATCGACCGCGCCATCCAGGTCTGCGGCGCCGCCGGCGTCAGCCAGGATTTTCCGCTGGCGATGGCCTGGGCCCACGCCCGCACGGTCCGCATCGTCGACGGCCCCGACGAGGTCCACCGCGAGGCGGTCGCCAAGCTGGAGCTCAGGAAATACACCAATGGGTGAACCTCCACCGTCACCCGTCATTCAAGCGAAGCGAGGCGATCCGGAAGTCGCACGTGCCAACAACGCTTGACACCCCGAAAGCCGCGAAGCGGCTAGCCCGGATCCAGGTTCAAGCGCCGCGGCGACCCCCGGATCCCGGCTCTCCGCTTCGCTCCGGCCGGGGACGACCGTGGAGGATTGAAGCGCGTGCCGATTGAGCAGCAGGTCCTGGAGGAGGAGCTGCCGGAGACCATTCCGGTGCGGCCGGCGCATCGCTTCGATCCGGCGCCGCTCGCGGCCTATCTCTCAGGCCGGCTCGGCGTGCGCCTCGGCGAGGTGCGGCAGATGCGGGGAGGCCAGTCCAATCCGACCTTCCTGATCGCGACCGACCGCGGCGACTACGTGCTCCGCAAGCAGCCGCCGGGCAAGCTCCTGCCCTCGGCTCATGCGGTCGACCGCGAGTTCCGCGTGCTCTCCGCCCTTGCGAAGACCGACGTGCCGGTGCCGCAGCCGGTGCTCTATTGCGACGACGCGACCGTGATCGGCACGCCGTTCTATCTGATGGAGCGGCTCGACGGCCGCATCTTCTGGGACCCGACGCTGCCGACGCTCCCGAAGGCCGAGCGCCGCGCGATCTATCTCGGCATGAACGAGGCGCTGGCGCAGCTGCACCTGGTCGACTGGCAAGCCGTTGGCCTCGGCGATTTCGGCCGGCCCGGGAACTATTTCGCCCGCCAGACGGCGCGCTGGACCAGGCAGTGGGATGGCTCGCGCACCCGCGACAATCCCGCGATCGACCGCCTCTCGCAATGGCTCGCGAACAACCTGCCGGCCGACGACGAGACCGCGATCTGCCACGGCGACTACCGCCTCGACAACCTGATCTTCCATCGGAGCGAGCCGCGCGTCATCGGCATCCTCGACTGGGAGCTGTCGACGCTCGGCAGCCCGATGGCCGATCTCGGCTACAACTGCCTCGTCTTCGTCATCCCGCCGGGACTGCACCGCGGCGTCGGCGGGCTCGACCTCGCCGCGCTCGGCCTGCCGACGCAGGCGGAGTACGTCGCGGCCTATCGCCAGCGCACCGGACGCGAGGCGCCGCTGACGCCGTTCCACCTTGCCTTCGCGCTGTTCCGGATCGCCGTGATCCTCGAGGGCGTGCTGGCCCGCGCCAAGGCCGGCAACGCCTCGAGCGATCAGGCCGCCGAGGTCGGCGCCCGCGGCGTCGCGCTGGCCGATCTCGGATGGCGGATCGCGCAGGAGGGGGCAGGCATATGAGGGCCCGTCATTGCGAGGAACCGCAGGCGACGAAGCAATCCAGGGGAGCAGGCGCCTCACCGGTGGCCCCTGGATTGCTTTGCTTCGCTCACAATGACGGGGCGCTGCCATGACCGCCAACCCCTTCAGCCTCGACGGCAAGGTCGCGATCGTCACCGGGTCGAGCCGGGGCATCGGCCGCTCGATCGCCGAGACCATGGCGGCCCTCGGCGCCAAGGTCGTGGTGTCGAGCCGCAAGGAGGCGGCCTGTGAGGAGGTCGCCGCCGCCATCCGCAACGCCGGCGGCGAAGCGCTGGTCGTGCCTTGCAACATCTCGCGCAAGACCGAGGTCGAGGCCCTGGTCGCGCGCACGATGGAGCATTGGAGCCGGATCGACGTCCTGGTCTGCAACGCCGCGGTCAACCCCGCCTTCGGTCCGCTCGGCCAGCTTTCGGACGAGGCCTTCGGCAAGATCGTCGGCGCCAACGTCCTCAGCAATCTCTGGCTCTGCAACCTCGTCCTGCCCGGCATGGCGGCGCGGGGCGACGGCGCGGTCGTGATCGTCGCCTCGATCGCCGGACTGCGCGGCACGCCCACCATCGGCGCCTACGGCATGTCGAAGGCGGCCGATTTCGCGCTGGCGCGGAACCTCGCGGTCGAGTGGGGTCCGAAGGGCATCCGCGTGAACTGCGTCGCGCCGGGCCTGGTGAAGACCGACTTCGCCCGCGCGCTGTGGGAGGATGCGGCCTACCTCGCCGACCGCAACGCCGCGACCCCGCTCCGCCGCATCGGCCGGCCCGAGGAGATCGGCCCGGTGGTGGCGTTCCTCGCCTCGCCCGCGGCGAGCTTCGTCACCGGCCAGATCCTCATCGCCGACGGCGGCGTCACCATCGCCTGAGGCCAACGCTGGTTCGATCGGACTCGCGCGGTCATCCCGGCCGGAGCGCAGCGTAGAGCCGCGATCCGCGGTAGGCGCCGCTCTTGTCCCCGGAGCGCGGCCTCACCGCGTCCGGGATGACGGTGAGATCGATTCCAAGTGGGCGCAGCCATGGCGCCCTCCGCCATTTCGCCCACGGGCCAGTGGGGATAGCCTCGCCGTCAGAGCTGGCGGAGAAGGCGCATGGATACGATCAGCCCGGCGGGCCTCGACGAGGCGGTGCTGGCGCCGCGAGGTGGCGCCGTCGCCTACATGACCGGCTTCGAGAATTCGTTCGCGACCGAGGCCGAGCCCGGCGCTTTGCCACGCGGACGAAACTCGCCGCAGCGGCCGCCGCTCGGGCTCTATGCCGAGCAGCTTTCCGGCACCAGCTTCACCGCGCCGCGCGGTCGCAACAAGCGCACCTGGCTCTACCGCATCCGCCCCTCGGTCGCCCACGCCCGCCGCTTCCGCCCCGCGGACGTCGGCCTGATCCGCACCGCGCCCTGCCGCAACGACAGCGATCTCCCGGTCGGCCAGTTGCGTTGGCACCCGGTGCCGATTCCGACCGAACCGTGCGACTTCCTGGAGGGCCTTCGCACCATCGCGACCGCGGGCGACGTCCACCTCCAGGCCGGGATGGCCGCCCACATCTTCGTCGCCAACCGCCCCATGGATCACCGCTATTTCTGCAATGCCGACGGCGAGCTTCTGCTGGTGCCGCAGCAGGGCCGGATCGCGATCTTCACCGAATGCGGGCGGATCGCAGCGGCGCCGGGCGAGATCGTCCTCGTGCCCCGCGGCATGAAGTTTAGGCTCGACCCGGCCGACGGCCCGGTGCGCGGCTATGTCTGCGAGAACTACGGCACCGCCTTCACCCTGCCCGAGCGCGGCCCGATCGGGGCCAACGGCCTCGCCAACCCGCGCGACTTCCTGACCCCCGTTGCGGCCTACGAGGACGACGAGACGCCCTGCCAGCTCTTCATGAAGGCGCAGGGCCGGCTGTTCGTCGCCGACCTCGCCTCGTCGCCGCTCGACGTCGTCGCCTGGCACGGCAACGACGCGCCCTCCAAATACGATCTCGCGCGCTTCGCCCCGGTCGGCTCGCTGCTGCGCGACCATCCCGATCCGTCGATCAACACGGTGCTGACCGCGCCGTCCGACACGCCCGGCACCGCCAATGCCGATTTCGTCATCTTCCCCGAGCGCTGGCTGGTGATGGAGGACACGTTTCGCCCGCCCTGGTACCACTCCAACGTGATGAGCGAGTTCATGGGCCTGGTCCACGGTGTCTACGACGCGCGGCCCGGCGGCTTCGTCCCCGGCGGGATGAGCCTGCACAACGCGCTCCTGCCCCACGGCCCCGACGCCGAAGCCTTCGCCAAGGCATCCGATCGCCCGCTCGCGCCGGAGCGGCTGTCGGACACGCTCGCCTTCATGTTCGAGAGCCGCTACGCGCTGTGGCCGACCGCCTACGCCGCACGGCCGGACCTCCTCGACACGGACTACGCCGCCTGCTGGGACGGGCTGGAGCGCCGCTTCCGGCGCTGACGCGATCGGCCCGGCCCCGGCCCGGAGTTACAGTTCCAGGCAAGGTTTCGCATAAAATCAGCTCAGCCAGGACCAAAGCCTCTACGTCAGCGGCATCAACGCGGTGGGCGGCGCCGTGGCGACGGCCCTGTCCCGCGCGCACGGCCATACCTACGGGACGGGCTCGATGGGGCCATCGCCACCTTCGCCGACGACCAGAGCCTCCAGAACCTGGACAGCCTGGTCTACGCGGTCGGCCAAGAGGCCGGCATCGTCCCCGACAATCCGGTCGGCGATGCCGCGCCGTCGCCAACTTCGCCCAATTCATCCTGGAGGATCTCGGGGTCGGCGAACTGCTCGGCCCGTTCGTCGGCACGACGCTCGAGGGCGTCGCCGACCTCGTCGCCACCACCGGCAAGCTGATCGACGACGGCCTGACTGCGGCCATCGGCGCGGCGGTGTCGACCGCGATCAGCGCAGGCGTCACGCTGGTCCACACCGCCAACAATCTCGGCGCGCTCGTCAAGAATCTTTTCGCCGGCGACACCAGCGGGGCCGCCGATGCCGCCAGCCAGTTCGCCACCCAGCTCGGCGACGACGCCAAGACCTTCGCCAATGCTCTGAGCCAAGACGCGAAGGACGCGCTCGATACCATCGCCAACGACGCCGGCATGATCGCGAGCGACGCGACCAGCGAGTTGGTCGCCCCGTTCGGCGATGCGATCGGCGTTCTCGACGACGCGATCTTCTCCTTCCTCTGACCTCCCGGCCGGTGCCGCGCGGCGCGGAGCCGCCCCATCGAATCCGCGCTGGACAGACTGCCTTTGGGACTCCTAGCCTCCGCCGGTCGATCGGCGGGGATCAGCCTCATGTCGCAGGAGATCGCGCGGGAGCGCCTGGAGCGGGCGCGGGCCATGTGCCGCGAGCAGGGCTGGGAGATGATGCTGGGCTACGGCAATCTCTGGCGCTGCGACTATCTCCGCTACCTCACCGATTTCGCCCTGGTCGAGGGCCACGGCGTCGCCATCCTCGGCGAGGACGGCAAGGTCCGGCTCTATCTCGAAAGCCCGGTCGAGGCCGAGCGCGCCGAGGTCGAGGCGCCGGACTGCGAGGTGATCTGGGAGCCCGACCTGGTGTCCGCGGTCGCCGCCGAGATTAGCCGCGCCGGCAACCGCCATATCGGCGCCGGGCCGATGAACCTGATGCCCGAAGGGCTGGCGCAGGTGTTCGGCGACAACGTCGCCGATGCCGCCGATCCGTTCCTGGAGCTCATCACCGAGAAGACCGAGCGCGAGCTCGACGCGGTGCGCCGGGCCGCCCGCATCGCCGACGAGGCCTATCCGGTGTTCTGCGAGGCCGCCCGCCCCGGCCGCCCGGAATACGAGGTGATGGCCGAGTTCGAGGCCTATCTCCGGAGCCGCGGCTGCGCCGACAATTTCCAGATCATGGCCTCCGGCGGCCGCGAGGTGCGCGGCATGCATCCGCCCGGCGAGCGCCGCCTGCAGAAGGGCGACCTCGTCACCACCGAGATCACCCCGGTGGTCGACGGCTATTTCGCCCAGCTCTGCCGCACGCTGGTGATCGGCGAGCCGTCGGCGGCGCAGCAGGCGGCGTTCGCGATCTATCTCGAGGCGATGGAGGCCGGCATCGCCAAGGCGCGGCCGGGCGTCCTCGCCGGCGAGGTCGCCAAGGCCGAGAACGACGTGTTCCGTGCCCACGGCCTCGGCGAATACACCACCGCGAAATACACGCGGGTGCGCGGCCACGGCGTCGGCATGTTCCTCGACAACCCGCCGACGCTGCTGGAGGGCGTCGAAATCCCGATCCGTCCCAACATGGCGATGATCGTCCACCCCAACACCTACAATCCCGACGTCGGCTACATGGTGTTCGGCGACACGCTGGTGGTGCACGAGGACGGCATCGAGATCCTCACCCGGACCGAGCGCAAGCTGTTCTCGGTGCCGGCGTGAGTCAGACGGCGGCATGCCTCTCCCTGTCATGCCCGGCCGTGGGCCGGGCATCCACGAGTTCGCGGCGCGCCCATGAAAGGAAGTCGTGGATGGCCGGGACAAGCCCGGCCATGACGGACCGCGAACCGAGGAGAGCGACATGCGGCGAGGGCTGATCGCGTGGTCCGAGGAGGAGATGCCGGCAGCGGTGCTCCAGGGCGTCGCCGCCGGAGCCGGCCGCGCGGCCAAGGCCGCCGGACTCGACGCGCTGCTGCTGTTCGGAGATTCCGGGCGGCCCGCGGCGCTGTCGCGGCTGACCCAGTTCGTGCCCTACTGGTCGGCCTATTTCGCGCTCGTCACCACCGCCGGGAAGGTCGAGCTCGTCATCGGCGCCGGCAGTCAGCGCAGCATTCCCTGGATCCATGAAAGCGCACGAGTGGACGAGATTTTTCCGGCGCGGGATTTCGGTGCGACCATCGCCGAGCGGGTGAAGGCGATCGCTGGTCACCCCGCGCCGAAAGTCGGCGTGGTCGATCTCGCGGTGTTCCCGGCAACTCCGCTGGATGGGCTCCGCGCCGGTTGCCCGGACGTCCTGCTGAGCGACGCAACCGCCCTGTTCGAAGGCGTCGCGCCGACCGACGCCGCCGCGCTCGCCGGCCTCGGCCGCCGCGCCGCCGGGATCGCCCACGCGGCGCTCGACGCCGGGCTTGCCGCCTCGGCCGGCAGCATGGCGAACGCGGTGGTCGCCGCCGCTGACCGGGCCGCCCGGCTCGCCGGCGCCGAGGAGGCGCTGATCGCGCTCGTGCCCGACATGGCGGCCGATCCCCGCCTCCGCCGGATCGAGGACGATGTGGCGCTCGGCGGGCTGTTCTGCCTGCAGCTTTCTGTCGCCTACAAAGGCCAATGGGCCCGCGTCGGCCGCACGCTCGCCCGGGGTAGGGCCGAGACACCGGCATGGGTCGCGGCGCTCGACCGCTGGTTCGACGACGTCCGCCACGACCCGGCCTTCGCTGCCGATCCCGGCAAGGCAGTGACGCGGGCGCTGCCAGCCAGCACCAGCGTCATCTTCTGGCGGCTCGAAGGGGCGTCCGCGACGCTGCCACTGACCCTCCTTGGCGCATCCGACCGGCCACCGAGCGGACGCCCGGTGCAGGGCGCGCCGAGCCTCTCGGTCCGCCTTCGCGCGCCCGAGGGCGTCTGGTTCGCCGTCGACATCGCGGCCCAGTGAGCCCCCTCCGCCATGCTTCGCATGGTCCCCTTCCCTCGTCTCCGACGGGTGAGGATCAACCGCAGGCGCCGCGCAATTCCTCCCCTGCGGAGCGGGGGAGGTGGCGAGCGCAGCGAGCCGGAGGGGGCCCGTGACGGCGCTTGCGATGCTCGCCGAGACTCTGGCTGGCCTCGACTTTCGCAACGAGACGCTGCGCGAGGCGGCGCGGCGGCGGGTGTTCGACACCCTCGGGGCGCTCGCGGTCGGCACGCTGACCGATGAAGGCCGGGCGCTCCGCCGCCTCCGCGAGGGCGACCTCGCCGCCACCATCCGCTTCGCGGTCGGCGCGGCGCGGGCGACCGAGGTCGACGACATCCATATCGGCTCCTGCCTCACTGCGGGATCAGTCGTGGTGCCGGTTGCGGCTGCGCTGGCCGCTCGGCCGGGCGAGACCGGCGACGACGCGTTCCTCGCCGCGGTCGTCGCCGGCTACGAGGCGATGCTGCGCTTCGGCACCGCCATCGACGGCGCCCGCGCACTCTATCGCGGCGTCTGGCCGACGCTCGCCGCGGCGCCGCTCGGCGCTGCCGCGGCGGCGAGCCGCCTGCTTGGTCTCGACGCCGCCGGGACTGCAAATGCCTTCGCCATCGCGCTGGGCCGCACCACATGGATCAGCCCAGGCCGTGGCGGCCCGGTGCCGGCGCGCAGCCTGACGCTTGCCATGGCCGCGGCCGAAGGCGTCGCGGCCGCCGAGGCCGCGGCGGCCGGCTTCGGCGGCGCCCCCGCGGTGCTCGACCGCATCGCCACGGTGCTGCCTCTCGACCAGGCGGCGCTCGACGCCGGGCTGGGCGAACGCTGGCGTATCGCCGACATCGACGTGAAGCCATTCCCGACTGCACGCCAGGGCATGGCGGCGATTGCGGCGTTCCAGGCACTCTGCCCACTCCTCCGACCCGCGGGCGAACTGGCGCGGATCGACGTCGGCGTGCCGGCGCCGGTGCGTGCCATGATCGCGGCGACCGCCATGCCGGCCGACCGCATCGGCTCGATGGTCAGCGTCGCCTATCAGCTTGCACTGGCCGCGCTGGCGCCGAATCGCCTCCACGACGCGGTGCGCGCCACGCTTCCTGGCGGCGACAACATCGCGGCCTTCATGGCCAAGGTCGTACTGCACGATGATCCGGAACTCACCGAGCGCTTTCCCGCACAATGGGGCGCGACGCTCCGCCTTCGTTGGTCCGGCGGCGAGACAGCCGAAGCCATCCTCCTCGACCCGCCGGGCACGGCGCGAGCCGGCGATTTCGGCTGGGAGGCCCTGTCGGAAAAATATACCCGGGTCTTTGCCGCGAGCGGGCTTTCCGCCGGGGCTGGCCTCGGCGAGCTCCGTGCCCGCTGCCGGGCGCTCGGCACCGCCAGCAGCCGCGGCGCAGGCGGCCTCCTCGATGCCGCCATAGCGTTGGCCTCCACTTCGTAGGGTGGGCATCGGCACGCCGATGCTCACGACGTGAGCATGCAAAGCATGCCCACCATACGGATCGCTCCGTGTGGTATGTCCAGGCGAGACAGCAGGGAACCGACAGCATGAAGACCGAAGCCGCGGTGTCGCGCGAGGGCCAGCCCTTCCCGGTGATCGAGGCGCTCGACATCGAGGAGCCGCGGCCGAACGAGGCGCTGATCCGGATCGTCGCGAGCGGCATCTGCCATACCGATCTCGGCGTCCATTCCGGCCGCGGCATGCAGGTGCCGAAGCCGCTGGTGCTTGGCCACGAGGGCGCCGGCATCGTCGAGCGCGTCGGCGCGGCGGTCACGACGCTGAAGGCCGGCGACCACGTCGTCCTCAGCGGCGCCTCGTGCGGCCGCTGCCCGAGCTGCCAGAACAATTTGCCGAGCTATTGCGAGGAGATGCTGCCCAGGAATTTCGGCGGCGCCCGCATCGACGGCTCCTCGCCGCTGTCGCAGCGGGGCGAGCGGGTCGGCGGCTCGTTCTTCGGCCAATCCTCGTTCTCGCGCCTGACGGTCGCCGACGAGCGCTCGGCGGTGAAGATGCCGGACGACGTGCCGCTCGATATCCTCGGCCCGCTCGGCTGCGGCGTCATCACCGGCTCGGGCGCCGTCATCAACTCGTTCGGGATGCGCGCCGGTCAGACGCTCGCGGTGTTCGGCGCCGGCGGCGTCGGACTGTCGGCGGTGATGGCGGCGCGGCTCGTCGGCGCCAAGCGCATCGTCGCGGTCGACCCGGTCGCCTCGCGCCGGGCGCTGGCGCTGGAGCTCGGCGCGACCGACGTGGTCGATCCCGGCGCCGGCGACCCGGCCGCGGCGATCCGCGAGATCGTCCCGCGCGGGGTCGATTTCAGCTTCAACACCACCACGGTGCCGGCGGTCTACACCCAGGCGCTCGACTGCCTCGCGATGCGCGGCATGGCTGGATTCGTCACCGCGCCCCGGGGCGAGTGGGCGCCGCACATGTACAAGATGCTCTCCGGCGGCCGCACCATGAAGGGCATCCTCGGCGGCGACGCCAAGCCGAGCCTGTTCCTGCCGATGCTGGTCGACTATTGGCGCCAGGGCCGCTTCCCGTTCGACCGGCTGATCACGTTCTACCCGTTCGAGCACATCGCCACGGCGTTCCAGGACACCGCCTCCGGCAAGACCATCAAGCCGGTGCTGCGGATGGCAGCCTGACGCCGGCCGGGCACCCCCCTCACCCGGTCGCGCATTCGCGCGACCCGACCTCTCCCCGCTGGGGAGAGATGAAGGCGCGGCAGCTCCTGCGTCACCTCTCCCGGAGGGAAAGGTCGAGTCGTCGGCGATCCGGGTGAGGGCTTACGACGCCTGACAGATCACTCCGAGGCGACGATACCGGTGCGCACGTCGTGGACCTGGTCGCGGGTGACCGGGGCGGCGTGGTTGCCCCAGGCGTTGCGGACATAGGTCGCGACCGCCGCCACCTCGGGGTTCTTGAGCTTCCAGCCATAGGCCGGCATCGCGAACGGGGTCGGCCGCGCGTTGGTCGGCTCGGTGCGGACACCGTAGAGGATGGCGTGCGCCACCGTCGTCGGCGAGCGCGCCTGGACGTTGGCGTTGCCCCTGAGCGGCGGGAACATGCCGGGCACGCCGGTGCCGTCTGCCTTGTGGCAGGCCGCGCACTGGTCGACATAGATCGCCTCGCCCGCCGCCATCACCTTGTCGTCGGGCTTGGCGCCACCGTCCTCGTTGTCAGAGGCACTGCGGTGGCCTTCGAAGAAGCCGACGATCTGGTCCCAGGTGCTGTCGCTGCCGGCGTTCTCCGGCTGGCTCGGCAGGTCCTTGAGATAGGTCGCGATCGCGGCAAGGTCGTCGTGGGTCATCTTGCTGGTCGAGTACTGAATGACCTCGCCCATCGGGCCGCCGGCGCCGGCATGGCGGTTCCGACCGGTCGCGAGATATTCGACGATGTCGTCCTTCGACCATGCGCCGAGGCCGTCCCTGTGATCGCCGCCGAGGTTGGAGGCGAACCAGTCCTGCACCCCGCCGCCCTGGAGGAACGAGCCGCCCTCGTCGGCGCCGAGGAAGTTCTTCTGGGTGTGGCAGGCGCCGCAATGGCCGAGGCCCTCGACCAGATAGGCGCCGCGGTTCCACTCGGCCGACTTGCCGGGCGTCGGCTTGAACGTGCCCTCGTCGAAGAACAGCGTGTTCCAGACGCTCATCACCCAGCGCATCGAGAGCGGCCATGGCAGCTCGTTCGGCGGATGGCGGCTCCGCACCGGGTCGAGCGTCTGGAGATAGGCCCAGATGTCGTCGACGTCCTCGCGGGTGGCGCGGGTGAAGTTGGTATAGGGGAAGGCCGGGTAGAGATGGGCGCCGTGGGCCGAGAGGCCCTCGTGCATGGCGCGGTAGAACTGGTCGCGGGTCCAGCCGCCGAGGCCCGTCGCCTGGTCGGGCGTGATGTTCGGCGAATAGATCGTGCCGAACGGCGTCGGGATGGCCCGCCCGCCGGCATAGGGCTTGCCGCCCGCGGCGGTGTGGCAGTCCTCGCAATCGCCGGCCGCCGCGAGATAGCGCCCGCGCTGCACCTGGGCGTAGGAATTGTCCATCGCCGCTGCGGGGCCGGCGACGGCGGCCGCGGCGAGGATGAAGAGAGCAACAGCGATGCCTCTCCGCCCATCATGCCCGGCCCAAGCCCGGCCCTGACGGCGGGGGCGATGCTCGACGATCGTCATGCCTGCACCAGCGGGCCGGGGTGCTTCAGGTACTGGTTCCTGATCGCCGCAGCCGCCCAGTAGGTCAGCGCGCCGACCGTGCCGGTCGGGTTGTAGCCGGGGTTCTGCGGGAAGGCGCTGGCGCCCATCACGAAGAGGTTCGGCACGTCCCAGCTCTGAAGGTAGCGGTTGACCGCGCTCGACCTGGGGTCGGTCCCCATGATCGCGCCGCCGGTGTTGTGCGTGGTCTGGTACGGCACGATCGAGTAGGGACCGGTGCGCGGCTTGGCATCGACCTCGCGGCCGCCCATCGCCTTGGCGATCTCGGTCGCCTTGGCGGTGAGGTAGTCCGACATCTTGTGCTCGTTGTCGTGGTAGTCGAACGTCATCCTGAGCAGCGGCCGGCCGTGGACGTCGCGATAGGTCGGGTCGAGGTCGAGGTGGTTGTTGCGGTGGCTCATCACCGCGCCGTGGGTCGAGACCGTCGCGGTGCGGAGATAGCTGTCCCTGACCGCCTTCTTGAACTTGGCGCCCCACATCGGGGTGCCCTTCGGCACCGGATGGGTCTCGATCGGGCGGCCGTTGGTCGTCCAGCAGGCGAGGTAGCCGCCGCCGATGAAGCCGAGCCCGGAATGGTCGAAATTGTCGCCGTTCCAGTCGTCGACGCCGACGCCGAGCGCGCCGGCGCCGATGAACGGGTTCATCAGCTTGTCGTCGTAGAAGACGTTGACCGACGAGACGATCTGGTAGGCGTAGTTCTTGCCGATCGTCCCCTGCCCCGTGCCGGGATCGTAGGGCTTCCCGATGCCTGACGTCAGCAGGAGCTGGACATTGTTCAGGATGAAGGCCGTCAGGACGACGATGTCGGCCGGCTGCTCCCATTCCCGCCCCTGCGCGTCGACATAGGTGACGCCGGTCGCGCGCCTGCCGGTCGAGTCGCGGTTGATCGTCAGGACCTCGCACTCGGTCTTCAGCGTGAAGTTCGGCTTCCGCATGACGACCGGCAGGATCGTCGTCTGCGGGCTCGATTTCGAATAGTTGCCGCAGGCGTATTTCTCGCAGAAGCCACAATAGGTGCACGGGCCGAGCTGGACGCCGAGCGGGTTGGTGTAAGGCCGCGACATGTTGGCCGACGGGCACGGGAACGGATGCACCCCGACCTTCTCCGCCGCCTGGGCGAAGATCGTCGGCGCGTAGGTCATTTCCATCGGCGGGTTAGGGTAGTCGCGCTGCCGTGCCCCCTCGAACGGGTTGCCGCCGGGCTGGATCTTGCCCTGGATGTTGCCGGCCTTGCCGGAGATGCCGCAGAGATATTCGAACTTGTCGTAATAGGGCTCGAGCTCGTCGTAGGTGACGCCCCAGTCCTGCACGGTGAGGCCGTCAGCCAGCGGGCCGTAGCGCTGCTCGTTATGGCTCCTGGCGACGAAGTCCGACGGCAGGAAGCGCCAGGTCTGGCCGTTCCAGTGGATGCCGGCGCCGCCGACCCCGGTCGCGGGCAGGAACGAGCCCAGCCGGCGCATCGGCAGCGCCGTCTGGTCCGGGCTGTTGCGAAAGGTCAGCGTCTCCCGCATCGGCTCCTGGAACAAAGCGTGGCGGTAGTAGTAGCGCAGCTCGTCCTGGATGAAGGTCGGCGCGAAATCGGTCGGCGTGTCGCGCCAGGCGCCGCGCTCCAGCGCGAGCACGTTCAGCCCGGCCTCGGTCAGCTCCTGCGCCAGGATCGCCCCGGTCCAGCCGAACCCGACGAGGAGGATATCGACCTCCGGCAGCTTGGTCGCCACGATGTCCGCCTCCTCAGCTCTTCGGGGTCCAGCCGGGACGGCCGTGGAGGCCGACCGGCGGCAGCGGGAACGGCTTGTTGTGCTGGCCGACCCAGGGCCGATAGTCGTAGCGCGCGCCGGGGAAGCCGATCAGCTTCCAGCCGACCATGTCGCGGTTGCCGCCGTAGATCGGGTCGGAGAAGAAGCCCTCGACCGTGTTCTGCTGGGCGACCGTGAAGAAGGTCTTGGCCTCGGCATGGTCGAGCTTTACCGTGCCCTTCTCCAGGCCGCCGATGACCTCGTCCTGCTGCGCCGGCGTCAGCCTGGCGAAGACATTGCCGCCATGGGTCTTGCGGCAATACTCGTCGATATCCTTGATCGCGGCGCGATAGAGCGCGGCCGGGGTATAGCGGCTCTGATAGCCCTGGCTGTCGCTGCCCTTCTCCCAGGGCCCCTGCATGTACCAGCGCTCCGCCGCGCCGAACGCGCCGGCGAGCTGGCGGTCGATGAAGATCGCCGCGCCGGCTTCGAGCGCGCCGGGGCCGAGATCGTCCTTGGGGATGATGCGGGCGACGAAGGCCTCGACGAAGGCGGCCTCGTCGGCGGTGAAGAACTGGTAGGCATCGCCCGGCGCAGCAGGGACCGGGACGTTGGCCTCGCCCTCCTGCCAGGGCACCTCGCCATGGATGACGTGAGCCTCGGCGAGCGGCGCGCCACCAGCGAGCGCCGCCGACCCTGCCGCCACGCTGCCTGCGAGCAACTGGCGACGGCTGAGCCGGGAGTCCTGCGCCATTCCGCGCCCCCGTCCGTATCCCAGCCCGCACTCAATACGCGCGAGACGGCCTTCTGGTTCACGGGAAGTGGCATCCCGAGCCGCGACGGCCGGTCGCGGCCCACGGTCGTTGCGAGGAAGCGAAGCCGACGAAGCAATCCGGGGGGCCGGCCGAAGCGGCGCTGGATTGCTTCGCTTCGCTCGCAATGACGGAGGACGCACAGCCCTTGCATTCCCGCCGCGGGCGGGGCCGGATGGCGCCATGCGGGTGCTGCTCTTCCTAGTGCCGTTCGTCGTCTATGGCGGCTGGCTCGTCCTGGCCGGGCGGCGGCGCGCCTGGGTGCCGCGCGGCCCGCTGCCGTGGATCATCGCCGCAGCGATCGGCGCCGTCCTCGTCGGCCTGGCCTTCCTTGGCACTCGCGGCGCGCCGCCGAGCGCGCGCTACGTGCCCCCGCACATGGAGAACGGGCGCATCGTGCCCGGCCATTTCGACAAGGCGGAAACGCCGTGAGCGCTGCATCCGACGCCGCGCTCGCGGCGCTTCTCGCCGATCCCGCCGTGCAAATGGTGCTGGGCCTGCTCGACCGCGACGGCGAGGAGGCCCGGGTGGTCGGCGGCGCGGTGCGCGACGCCCTGCTGGAGCGGCCGGTCGGCGACGTCGACGTCGCCACCACCGCGGTGCCCGACGAGGTCGCGCGCCGTGCGGCCGCGGCCGGCCTCAAGGTGGTGCCGACCGGACTCGGCCACGGCACGCTGACGCTCCTGGTCCACGGCCAGCCGGTCGAGGTGACGACGCTGCGCCAGGACCTCGAGACCGACGGCCGCCACGCCGTGGTCGCCTTCGGCCGCGACTGGGCCGCCGATGCCCGCCGGCGCGACTTCACCCTGAACGCGCTCTCGCTCACGCGCGACGGGGAGGTCCATGACGATGTCGGCGGCCGCGCCGACCTCGACGCCCGCCGCATCCGCTTCATCGGCGATCCGGCGGCACGCATCCGCGAGGACTATCTCCGCGGCCTCCGCTTCTTCCGCTTCCATGCCGCCTTCGGCGAAGGCGGGCCCGATCAGGCAGCGCTCGCCGCGATCGTCGCGCTCCGCGACGGATTGAGCCGGCTGTCGCGCGAGCGGGTCCGCGCCGAGCTGCTGAAGCTGATGGGGGCGCCCGGCGCGCCGGCGATGGCCGAGGTGATGGCCGATGCCGGGCTCCTCACCCTCCTCCTCGGCGGCGTGCCGCGCGTGGCCCGCCTCGCCCGCCTCGCCGCGATCGAGACGGCGCTGGGCCTCGCGCCGGACCCGCTGCGCCGGCTCGGCGCGCTGACGCTGTTCGTCGACGAGGACGTGCCGCGGCTGACCGCTCGGCTTCGCCTCGCCAACACCGAGATGCGGCGGCTCGCGGCGATGGCCGCCGCCGCTCCGCGCCTCGCGCCCGCGGCGACCGAGGACGAGGCTCGCGTCGCGCTCTACCGTATCGGCGCGCCGGCCTTCGCCGACCGCATCCTCCTGGCCTGGGCCGACGCCAACGCCGCGCCCGACGACCCGGCCTGGCGCCGCCTGCTGGCGCTGCCCGAGCGCTGGATGCCGCCGGCCTTCCCGATCGGCGGGCGCGTGCTCGCCGCCCACGGCGTCGCGGGCCCGCGCCTCGGCACGCTGCTCAAGCGGCTCGAAGAGGAATGGCTCGCTGCCGGCTTCCCAGAGGACGCGGGCTGGCGCGAAGCCGCCATCGCCCGCGCGATGGCCCCATAGGGTAGGCATCGGCACCGCCGTTGTCCACGTCCTATGCCGCGCGAGGCTGCAAACACCGCAAGCGTCCCGCCCCCTCACCCGGTCGGCCTTCGGCCGACTCGATCTCTCCCCACCGGGGAGAGGTGAAGAGGGTGCCGCGCCCACACCTCTCCGAAGGGAGAGATCGGATCGCGGCGCAGCGGGCGATCCGGATAAGGGGTTACGACGCCAGCGGCGCACGCGCCGTCAGGCGATGCCGAGCGCCTCGAGATAGACCTCGAGGATGGCCTCCTGCTCCTGGCGCTCGGCCTTGTCCTGGCGACGGATCTGGACGACGCGGCGGAGCACCTTGGTGTCGAAGCCGTTGCCCTTGGCCTCGGCATAGACCTCCTTGATGTCCTCGCCGATGGCCTTCTTCTCCTCCTCGAGCTTCTCGATGCGCTCGATGATGGAGACGAGCTGGTCCTTGGCGACTTCGTCGGGATTGGCGGCCATGCCGGGCACCTCGGGAATCGGCGGAGAAAGGGAGAGGCGCCCGTTTGCGGCAGGGCCGCGCCGCCGTCAAGCCAGGGCAGGGCTCACCCCGGCCTGTCATCCGGGAAGCGGCAAAGCCGCTATCCGGGATCCGGGAAATGAACGCCGCGCCCCCCGGATCCCGGCTTTCGCCTGTCGGCTCGGCCGGGATGACGGCTAACCGCCGGCCTTGGTGGCGAAAGCGGCCTGCTGCGCCGGCGTCGCCTCCTTCTGGTGGCGCGCCTTCCACTCGTCATAGGGCATGCCGTAGACGTGCTCGCGGCTCTCGTCCTTCGAGAGGCCGAGGCCGCGCTCGTCGGCGGCGTCCTTCAGCCAGTTCGAGAGGCAGTTGCGGCAGAAGCCGGCGAGGTTCATCAGCTCGATGTTCTGCACTTCGGGATGGCTCCGGAGGTGCTCGACCAGGCGGCGGAACACCGCGGCCTCGAGCTCGGTCATGGTGGCGTCGTCGATCTGGCTCATGGGTTCTCCTCCGCGGGAGCGAAGCGGCGGCCGCGCCCGGCGCGCGAGCCGAAGAATTCGATCCTCCTGAGATCGGGCTTTTCGAGGAGTGGCGCAACCACCCGCGCCAGCCGCTCGACCCATGTCTCGATCCCCGCCTCGTCGCCGAGAAGGTCCTGGCGGATCTCGACGAGGGCGTGGGGCAGGCCGCGCGCCGTGGCGTGGCGATAGAGGGTATCGTTCTCCAGCGCGCCGTCATAGGGCTCGTTGTCGCCGATCACGAGGCCCTCGGCCCGCAGCGCCGCGATCATCGGCTGCGCCAGCCGGGGATCGCGGTCCCACAGCAAAGCGGCCTGCCACGGGCGCACGAACGTCTTCCACCGCGGCGTGAAGCTGTGGAGCGAGAGGATCGCCGGCACCTGGCCGCGGCCGAGCGTCATGTCGAGCGCCGCGCCGATCGCGGCGTGATAGGGCGCGTGGAAGGCGGCGACGCGGGCCGCGATCTCGGCCTCGTCGGCGCGGGCGTTGCCGGGAATGACGGCGCCGTCGGACAGCTTCATCACCAGCGTCGGGTCGTCGGGGCCACGGTTGGGATCGATCAGGAGGCGCGAGAAGCCGGTGAGGATCGCCGGCGCGCCCAGCCGTTGGGCGAGGCCGCGGGTCACCGCGGCGGCGCCGATGTCCCAGGCGATGTGGCGGGCGAACTCCGCGGCCTGCAGGCCGAGCGTGCCGTAGGCCGGCGGCAGCGCGTTCGAGGCATGGTCGCAGATCAGGAGGAGCGGCGCGCGCTCCTCGCCCGCGATCGTCTCGACCGGGCCGCGATAGAGCGAATGTGCCGGCGGGCTTGCCATCGCCGCTATCCATAGGCCATGCACGCAGCGGCCCGCCAGAGCCACTCCGCTAGCCCGATGATATGGAGGGCCGCGTGGGCTATGTGCCAGTTCCGTCATCCGGCCGGAGCGTAGCGGAGAGCCGGGATCCGTGACTTGGTAGGAGCTTGGAAACCGGATCCCGGATCGCGCCGCACGCGTCCGGACGACAGGCAAGGAGCCAAGGTGACCGCCGAGACCCGCGCCTTCCTGCGCAGCCTGTTCGATGCGGCGGTCGCCGCCGCCGACCCGGCGCGGCTGCTGCCGCCGCTGTTCCCGCCGCCGCCGCAAGGCCGGCTGATCGTCCTTGCCGCCGGCAAGGCGGCCGGTTCCGCCGCGGCCGCCGCCGAGCGGCACTATCTCGATGCGCTGAGGCTCGACCCGGCCCGGCTCGCCGGCATCGCCGTGACCCGCCGCGGCCACGGCGTCCCGACCCGCCTGCTCCGCGTCGTCGAGGCCGGCCATCCCGTGCCCGACGCCGCCGGCCTCGCCGCGACGGAGGAGACGCTGGCGCTCGCCGCCGGCGCCGGGCCGGACGACCTCGTGCTGGTGCTGCTGTCGGGCGGCGGCTCGGCCAACTGGGTCGCGCCGGCCGCAGGCGTGACGCTCGCGGAGAAGCAGGCGACGACGCGCGCCCTGCTCCGCTCCGGCGCCGCCATCGGCGACATCAACGCGGTGCGCAAGCACCTGTCCCGCATCAAGGGTGGCCGCCTCGCCGCGCTGGCCCGTCCAGCGCCGATCCTGACCCTGGCGATCTCCGACGTGCCGGGCGACGATCCTGCCGTGATCGCCTCCGGTCCCACCGTGCCCGATCCGACCACGCTGGCGGATGCCCGCGCCGTCCTCGCCCGCTTCGGCATCGACCCGGCGCGTGCGGTCGCGGCGGCGCTGGCCGAGCCCGCGAACGAGACGCCGAAGCCGGGCGATGCCGCCTTCGCCGCTGCCCGCTATCACATCATCGCCCGGCCGGCGGACGCCCTCGACGCCGCGGCAGGGGCGGCCCGCGCGGCCGGCTACGAGGTGGTGTCGCTCGGCCTGATCGACGGCGAGGCCCGCGAGGTCGCCCGCGACCACGCCGCACAGGCCCGCGCGCTCGCCGCGGCCGGGCGGCGGGCCGTCCTGCTGTCGGGCGGCGAGCTGACCGTGACGGTGCGCGGGAACGGCCGCGGCGGGCCCAACCAGGAATATATTCTTGCACTCGCAGCCGCTCTCCGCAGTACGCCGCGCTTCGCCGCCATGGCCGCGGACACCGACGGCGCCGACGGCGGCAGCGGCGAGGCCGACGACCCCGCCGGCGCCTTCTGCGACGACGGGACGCTCGCTCGCGCCGCCGCGCGCGGCCTCGATCCTGCCCCATTCCTGGACGCGAATGACGCCCGCGGCTTCTTCGGCCCGCTGGGCGATCTCCTCGTCACCGGGCCGACCCTCACCAACGTCAACGACATCCGGGCCGTCGTCATTGACTTGCCGAACGATCGATCGCTACACCCCTGAGGCGTGCGGACGAATCACAGCCGCGCCGACAGCCCGCGAGCACGCGCGATGACCGCTCAGGCCTCGGCCCTTCTTCGCCTGCTGTGCGGGCCCGCGGCTGCCGCCGCGGCGCTTCTCGCCCTGCCGGGAGCGGCCCACGCCGATTTCCGCCTCTGCAACGCCACCGCGAGTCGGGTCGGCGTCGCCGTCGGCTACAAGAACGGGGCCAACTGGGTGACCGAAGGCTGGTGGAACATCGGCGGCTCGAGCTGCGAGACCCTGCTCAAGGGCCCCCTGGTCGCACGCTATTATTATGTCTACGCGCTCGACTACGACCACGGCGGCGAGTGGGGCGGCGCCGCCTTCATGTGCACCCAGGCCCACGAGTTCACCATCCGCGGCATCGCCGATTGCCACGCCCGCGGCTTCGACCGCACCGGCTTCTTCGAGATCGACACCCGCGACCAGCGGAGCTGGACGGTCCAGCTCACCGAAACGCCGGCCAAGACCCAGGCTTCCAGCCCCAGCGTCAACGCCACGCCGCCGGCCGAGACCGCCCAGGCCGGCGCCGCGCCGGCGCGGACGCCCGCCCGATGAGGCGGATGCGCCGCGTCAAGATCGTCGCCACGCTCGGGCCCGCCTCGTCGGACCGCGCCGCCATCGCGAAGCTGTTCGCCTGCGGCGCCGACGTCTTCCGCATCAACATGAGCCACACCTCGCAGGACGACCTCCGCGCGCGGGTGGCCGATATCCGCTCGGTCGAGGAGGAGGTCGGCCGGCCGATCGCGATCCTCGCCGACCTGCAGGGGCCGAAGCTCCGCGTCGGCCGCTTCGCCCAGGGCGCGGTGATGCTGGCCGAGGGGGCGACCTTCGTCCTCGACTCCGATCCCAAGCCGGGCGACGACAAGCGCGTCCAGCTCCCGCACCCCGAGATCATCCGCGCCGCCGAGCCGGGCCATGCCCTCCTCCTCGACGACGGCAAGATCAAGCTCATCGTGCGCAAGGCGACGCCGCAGAAGCTCACCACCGAGGTCGTGGTCGGCGGCCGCCTGTCGGACCGCAAGGGCATCAGCCTGCCCGACACCGTACTGCCCTCCGCCGCGCTGACGCCGAAGGACCGCTCCGACCTCGACGCGGCGCTGGGCTGCGGGGTCGACTGGATCGCACTCTCCTTCGTGCAGCGGCCGGACGACGTGGCCGAGGTCCGCAAGCTTGCCCACGGCCGCGCCGGCGTCCTCGCCAAGATCGAGAAGCCGCAGGCGCTCGACCATCTCGACGCGATCCTGGAGCTGTCGGACGCGCTGATGGTGGCGCGCGGCGACCTCGGCGTCGAGCTGCCGCTGGAGAAGGTCCCGGGGATCCAGAAGCTCCTGACCCGCCGGGCCAAGCTCTACGGCAAGCCGGTCGTGGTCGCGACCCAGATGCTGGAGTCGATGATCTCCTCGCCGGTGCCGACCCGGGCCGAGGTGTCGGACGTCGCGACCGCGGTGTTCGAGGGCGCCGACGCGGTGATGCTGTCGGCCGAGAGCGCGTCGGGCCAGCACCCGTTCGAGGCGGTGGCAACAATGAACCGGATCGCCGAGGAGGTCGAAGGCCATGACTATTATCGCGGCATCCTCGACGCCCAGCACGAGCCGCCCGAGCCGACCGGCGCCGACGCCATCACCGCGGCGGCGCGCAGCATCGCCGAGACGCTCGACCTGGCCGCGATCGTATGCTGGACCGGCTCCGGCGCGACCGCGCTCCGCGCCGCCCGCGAGCGGCCGCGGAACCCGATCCTCGCGCTGACGCCGAAGCGCGAGACCGCGCGCCGCCTCGCTTTGGTATGGGGCATCCACGGCGTCCTGACCGAGGATGCCCACGACATCGACGACATGGCGGCCAGGGCCTGCCGCCTCGCCTTCCGCGAAGGCTTCGCCGCGGCCGGCAGCCGGGTCGTCATCACCGCCGGCCTCCCGTTCGGCACGCCCGGCGCGACCAACACGCTCCGCCTCGCCTATGTCGGCGAGGGCGGCGCTGGTGAGTAGGGCGCGATACATCCGTTCGCCGAGCGCAGCGATGAGGAGGGGACTCTTCCTCAAGCCGTCGGCGCCGTACCCCCTCCACCATGCTTCGCGTGGTTCCCCTCCACGGTCTGCGACGGGGGAGAATCTGTGCATCGCCTCCCACCGGCGAGTCCATTTGGTGACAGCTCGGCTTTCTTGACTCGCTGCCTCTCGCAGCGGTTGGGCGCGAGTCGCGATGCGGCTAAAGTCGACCTGATTCGGGCGGCCGGGGGGCGACGGGATGGCTGGGCGACGGCGGAGGGGCGACGGGCCGCGGCGATGGCCGCAGGCGCTCGCTGCAACCGTCGCCCTCGCCGCAACGCCCGCCGCTGCCGGGACGGACCGCATGACCGATGCCTTGGGTACGCTCGGCCATCCCGAGGTCGGCTCGGTGGCGGTGTCGCTCGGCCTCCTCGCCGTGACGCTCGCGACCGGCTTCGTCCTCGCCCATCTCCGCAGCCGCGCGGCCCGGACCGAGACGGCGCTGCGCGCCGAGCTCGGCGACATGCGCCAGCGCCTTGCGCGCGCCGAAACCCTGCTGTCGGCGGAGCCCCAGGTCATCGTCACCTTCGGCGGCGCCCGCGACGAGCCCGAGATCGAGGGCGACCTCGGCGCCGAGGTGGCGCTCCCCCCCGGCCGCCGGGTCCTGGCGTTCGGCCTGTGGCTCCAGCCCCAGCCCGCCGCGGCGGTCGAGAAGGCGCTCGACCGGCTGCGGAGCCGCGGCCAGGCCTTCACCCTGACCGTCGCGACCAAGACCGGCCGCCACGTCGAGATCGAGGGCCGCCCGGTCGGCGGCCGCACCCTGCTGCGCCTCCGCGACGTGACCGGAGACCGGCTGACGCTGGCCGAGATGAAGGAGGAGCGGGCCCGCCTCGTCGCGGCGCTGGAGCAGTTCCGTCTGCTGATGCAGGCGCTGCCGCACCCGGCCTGGCTCCGCGGCGCCAGCGGGCGGCTCGCCTGGGTCAACCCCGCCTTCGCCACCGCGGTAGAGGTCGCCGACGGCATCGCGGCGACCGAAGGCAGCCTCGAGCTGCTCGACCCCGATCGCCGCGCCGAGATGCGCGCCAGCGCCAGCGCCGGCGAGGTCTTCCGCCGCCGCCTGCCGGCCATCGTCGCCGGCCAGCGCCGCGTGTTCGAGGTGGTCGAGGCGCCGACCCCGTCCGGCACCGCCGGCCTCGCGATCGACATTTCGGAGCTGGAAGAAACCCGCGTCGAGCTGCGCCGCCGCACCGAAGCCCACCGCCGCACGCTCGACGAGCTGACGACGGCGGTCGCGATCTTCCGCGCTGACGGTGTCCTCGTGTTCTACAACCACGCCTACCAGCAGCTCTGGAGCCTGGAACCGGCGTTCCTCGAGCAGGAGCCGACCGAGGCCGCGATCCTCGACCGCCTGCGCGCCCGCCGCCTCCTGCCGGAGCAGGCCGATTTCCGCACCTGGAAGGAGCAGTTCCTCGACGCCTACCGCGCCATCGAGGCGCGCGAGCACTGGTGGCACCTGCCTGACGGGCGGACGCTCCGCGTGGTCCAGTCGCCGAACCCGGAGGGCGGCGTCACCTGCCTGTTCGACGACGTCTCCGAGCGGCTCGACCTCGAAAGCCGCTACAACGCCCTGATCCGGGTGCAGACCGAGACGCTCGACCATCTTCGCGAAGGCGTCGCGGTGTTCGGCTCCGACGGGCGGCTGCGGCTGTTCAACCCGGCGCTCGTCCGGATGTGGAAGCTCGCGCCCGACGAGCTCGCGCTCCGCCCCCATGTCGAGCGGGTGTTCGCGCTCTGCCGCGTCCTCCACGACCACGACCAGCCCTGGACCGCGTTGAAGCAGGCGGTGACTGCGCTGCCCGAGGGCCGTACCCCGGCCGGTGCCCGCATGGAGCGGCCCGACGGCTCGGTGGTCGACGCCGCGACGGTGCCCCTCCCCGACGGCGCCACGCTGGTCGCCTTCTCCGACGTGACCGCGAGCGTCGCGATGGAGCGCGCGCTGACCGAGCGCAACGAGGCGCTGGAAGCCGCAGCGCGCCTCAAGGACGCCTTCGTCAAGCACGTCTCCTACGAGCTACGCTCGCCGCTCACCACCATCATCGGCTTCACCCAGCTTCTCGGCGAGGGCGCCACCGGCCCGCTCAACGAGAAGCAGCGCGAATATGTCGGCTACGTCGTCGCCTCCTCGGCGGCGCTGCTCGCCATCATCAACGACATCCTCGACCTCACCACCATCGACGCCGGGGCGATGGAGCTCGATCTCGGCGAGGTCGACGTCCGCGGCGCGATGGAGGCTGCTGCCGAAGGCGTCCGCGACCGGCTCGCCGAGGCCGACCTCCGCCTCGTCGTGAAGAGCCCCCCCGGCATCGGCAGCTTCGTCGCTGACGAGAAGCGGGTGCGCCAGGTGCTGTTCAACCTCCTCGCCAACGCGGTCGCCTTCAGCCCGGCCGGCGGCACCGTGACGCTGGCCGCCGAGCGGCGGCCCGACGCCGTCACGTTCCGCGTCAGCGACCAGGGCCCGGGCATCCAGCCCGACATGCTGGCCAGGGTGTTCGACCGCTTCGAGACCGGCAGTCCGGCCGCGCGCCGGCGCGGCGTCGGCCTCGGCCTCTCGATCGTGCGCTCCTTCGTCGAGCTGCATGGCGGCACGGTCGACATCGCGAGCGAGCTCGATGCCGGCACCACCGTCACCGTCGCCTTTCCGCTCAACGGATCGGCCGCGCGCATCGCGGCGGAATAGGCCATGGCCGGCCCGGCCGAGACCACGCTGAGGCTCACCCTGCCCGACCAGGCGGCGACGGAACGGCTCGGCGCGGACCTCGCCGCGCTTCTGCGGCCGGGCGACGTCGTCGCGATCGCGGGCGACCTCGGCGCCGGCAAGTCGACGCTCGCCCGCGCCATCGTCCGCACTCTCGCCGCCGATCCCGATCTCGACGTGCCGAGCCCGACCTTCACGCTGCTGCAGAGCTACGACACCCGGCTCGGCCCGGTCGTCCACGCCGATCTCTACCGGCTCGAGGAGCCGGGCGAGCTTGTCGAGATCGGCTGGGACGATCTCGGCGGCGGCGACCCGGTCGTTCTGATCGAGTGGCCCGAGCGCGCCGGCGACAGCCTACCGGCGGAGCGCTTCCAGGTGACGCTCGGCCCATCGCCCGGCGACGGCGAAGGGCGCGAGGCCGCGATCGAGGGCTTCGGCGCTGCAGCGCCACGCCTCGCCCGCGCCGCCGCGCTGTGGCGCTTCCTCGACGAGGCGGGCTGGGGCAGCGCCGTCCGCGCCCACGTCCAGGGCGACGCCTCGACCCGCCGCTACGAGCGCCTCGCCCAGGCCGGCGCCAGCGCCATCCTGATGGACGCGCCACGCCGCCCCGACGGCCCGCCGGTCCAGGGCGGCAAGCCCTACAGCGCGATCGCCCACCTTGCCGAGGACGTCCGCCCCTTCGTCGCGCTGGCGCAGGGCCTCGCCGAGCGCGGCTTCTCGGCGCCCGCGATCCTCGCCGCCGACCTCGCCGACGGCTTCCTGCTGCTCGAAGACCTCGGCAGCCAGGGCGTGCTCCGGGTCGGCGCGCCGGCGATCGAGCGCATGACGGTCGCGGTCGACACGCTGCTCCGCCTCCACGGCCTCGACCTGCCGGATGAGCTTGCGGTCGACGACGGCTCAATCCATCGCCTCGCGCCTTACGACGAGGAGCCGATGCTGATCGAGCTGGAGCTCCTGCTCGACTGGTACGTGCCGACCCGCGGGCGCCGCCTGCCGGCGTCCGAGCGGAGCGAGTTCCTGGACCTGTGGCGGGCGGCGCTCGCCCCGGTCTGGGCGGCGCGACGGACCTGGACGCTCCGCGACTACCACTCGCCCAACCTGATGTGGCTGCCCGAGCGCGACGGCATCGCCCGGATCGGCCTGCTCGACTTCCAGGACGCGCTGATGGGCCACCCGGCCTACGACCTGGTCTCGCTGCTCCAGGACGCGCGGGTCGACATCCCGGAGGCGCTGGAGCTGCACCTCCTCAGCCGCTACGTCGGCGGGCGGCAGATGAGCGACGTGACCTTCGAGCCGGCCGATTTCGCCATGGCCTATGCTGCGCTCGGAGCCCAGCGCGCGAGCAAGATCCTCGGCATCTTCGTCCGCCTCGCCGAGCGCGACGGCAAGCCGGCCTATCTGCGCCACCTGCCGCGGGTCTACAGCTACCTGATGCGCGACCTCGCCCACCCGGCCCTCGCCGCGCTCGGCGACTGGTACGCCCGCCACGTCGCCCCTCCCCCCGCGGACGGGTAAGGCTGCCGTCGCGACAAGCTGGCCCCTCCACCATGCTCCGCAGGGTCCCCTCCCCGTCTGCGACGGGGCGCATCCGCCTGCCGCCGCCCTGATCCCTCCTGTGCAGCAGGTGAGGTGGCGAGCGCAGCGAGCCGGAGGGGCCCATTCGAATCGGGGGCGACATGCCTTAGTCTGAGCGCGATGGAATCGCCCAGGCTCATACAACGAGGGATGGTGCTCGCCGCCGGCCTCGGCCGGCGCATGGGTGCGCTCACCACCGAGCGACCGAAGCCGATGGTCGAGGTCGGCGGGCGGCCCCTGATCGACCATGTCCTCGACCGGCTGGTCGCCGCCGGGGTCGATCCGGTGGTGGTCAACGTCCACCATCATGCGGACCAGCTCGAGGACCATCTGCGGCGGCGCGCGCGCCCGGACATCGTCATCTCCGACGAGCGCGACGCCCTGCTCGAAACCGGCGGCGGCGTCCGCCGCGCGCTGCCGCTCCTCGGCACGGACCCGTTCTTCGTGATGAACGGCGACACCATCTGGATCGAGGACGGCGTCTCCAACCTCGCCCGCATGGCCGCCGCGTTCGACCCCGCGCGGATGGACGCGCTGCTCCTTCTCGCCGGGCGCGCCGGGAGCATCGGCTACGAGGGCCGCGGCGATTTCCTCCGCGCCGAGGACGGCCGCCTCGCCCGCCGGCCGGCCGAGAGCGGCGCCCCCTTCGTCTTCGCCGGGGCATCGATCCTGAAGCCGTCGGTGTTTCTCGGCACGCCCGAGGTCCCGTTCTCGCTGAATCTCGTATTCGACCGCGCCATCGCCGCCGGCCGCCTCTACGGCCTGCCGCTCGCCGGCCTGTGGATGCATGTCGGAACGCCGGAGGCGGTGGCCGAGGCCGAGCGCCGCTATGCCGCTGGCGTCGCCTGACAGTGTGGCACCCGTCCGCCCGCGGGTGCTGACGGTTCCGTTCGGCGCCTCGTTCCTCGACGCGCTCGCGGCCGGCCTCCTCGACGGCGGACTGATTCGGGGGGTCGCGCTCCGCGGCGACCCCGCGGCGCTCGCCGCCACCACCATCTTCCTGCCGACCCGGCGCGGCGGTGCGGCGCTCGCCGACGCCATCATCGAGCACCTCGGCGGCGCGGCGCTGCTGCCCCGCATCCTGCCGCTCGGCGAGGCGGAGGACGAGGACGACATCGGCGCCGACGCCGACGCGGCGGCGGGAGCCGCACCGGAAACTCGGGCGTTCCCGAGTTTCCCAGTCGAGGTCCCAAGTCGGGCAAGCGCAGCTTGGGCTCGGCCCATTCCCGAGCGCGACCGCATCCTGGTGCTGGCGCGCCTGGTACGCCATTGGGCGGCGAAGGTCGGCGAGGCGATCGTGCCGCGCGAGGCCGGCGAGGCGCTGCTGATCCCCGGCTCGCCGGCCGACGCGATCGCGCTCGCCGCCGAGCTGGCGCGGCTGATCGACAGCTTCGCCACCGAGAACGTTCCCTGGAGCCGGCTCGCCGGCCTGGTGCCGGAGGACCTCGACCGCTCGTGGCAGCTCATCACCGAGTTCCTGCAGATCGCGGCGCGCTGGTGGCCGGACTATCTCGCCGCCGCCGGTCTCGCCGACCGTGCGGCGCTCCGCAACGCACGGCTCGAGGCCTATGCCGCCCGTCTCGCGGCGCAGCCGCCGGCGGCGCCGGTGATCGTCGCCGGCTCGACCGGCTCGAACCCCGCCACCGCGACGCTGATGGCCGCCGTCGCCCGCCTGCCGCTGGGCGCGGTGGTGCTGCCGGGAATCGACCGCGGCGACCTCGACGCCGCGGCCTGGGAGGCCGCGGCGGAGGACGACGCACCCGCCTGGACCCATCCGCAGCACGGCCTCGCCCGCACGCTCGCCCATCTCGGCATCGACCGTGGCGACGTCGGCCTGCTCTGGACGGCCCCCGACTGGGCGACGCCGCGGCGGCGGCTCGTCGCCGAGGCGCTCCGCCCCGCCGCGACCACCGAAGCCTGGGCCGACCACGGCCTCGCCGGGGAGGAGGCCGCGGCCGCCCTGTCCGGCGTCACCGCCGCCGCCACGGCGAGCGAGCACGAGGAGGCGCTGACCGCGGCGGTGCTCCTGCGCGAGACGCTCGCGGAGCCCGGCCGCCGTGCCGCACTGGTGACGCCCGACCGCGGCCTCGCCCGCCGGGTCGCAGCCGAACTGGCGCGCTGGGGCCTCGCCGTCGAGGATTCTGCCGGGCTGCGGCTGTCCGAAACCCCGGCCGGGGTGCTGGCGCGGCTGATCGCCGACGCCGCCGCGGCGGAGCTGGCGGCGCCGGCGATCCTGCCGCTCCTGAAGCACCCCGACGCCACACTGGGGCGGAAGCCGCGCTCGGTCGCCCGCGCGAGCGAGGTGATCGAGATCGCGGCGCTGCGCGGCCCGCCGCCGAAGACCGGTGCCGACGGCCTCCGCGCCGCCCTTGCCGAAGGCCGCCGCCGTGCCGGCGAGGATCGCCACGCCCACCCCGCGCTCCGCCGCATCCGCACCTGGGAA
>DASZVN010000073.1:0-21672 GCA_035547055.1 Hyphomicrobiales bacterium | reverse complement strand
TTTTCCTGCTCGACTGCTCGGCGCACGAGGAATATTTTTCCCTGAGGACAGGCGTCCTGACGCTGCCGATGACGCGTTACGACATCGCCGACTATCTCGGCACCTCGGCGGAATCAGTTACGCGGGCGCTGGCGCGGATGGAGCGCGAGGGCCTTCTCCGCCGCAGCGGCACGCGATCGCTCACGCTCAAGATCGATCAATTGCGGAAGTTCGTGAATTTCACCTGAACTGGCGAGGGACGGCCGCAGGAACACGGGCCAGTCCATATTCCGCTGATGAAGAGCGGTGTGCGAGCATCTTCCTGATCACGCTCCAGGACATCGATCGCAGCGACTTCAACACGCCTATGCCGCCCATGCCGGCGATCTGCGGCAGGAGGGGGCTGCCCACCGCATCGCGGTCAAGCGCAGCTACGCGCAGGAGGGCGTCCGGCGTCTCCTTGGACGGGTGCGGATTTCCGGAACCGGGACCGCCGGCGTCACCTGAAAGAGGATGTGGCGCGCATGGACGAAACGAGTGCTTCGTCTGGCGGCATCTCCTCGTGGTCGTGAACGGGCAGAACGGAAGATATTGAGGGATCGCATTCCGCAGGAAATGCCATCGCATCTCTCCGATCGCAGGCGTTACGCTGCTCGTCCGCTCTGCTGTGTCGCTTTCACCTGTCTCGGAGCCGCGAAGCTTCATGCGGCGAGAGATACGCCACGCGGAACCGGTGGTTTCTGCTCCAAAACCAGCAGGCCGGTCGCCGTGTTCGAGATCGGGACGTGATAGTGGCCGTAGACCTTCGAGACGTCCCCGGTAAGGGCGCCGCGCGCGGCGATCAGGTTCAGAAGCTCGGTGCCCTGAGAACCGGCGAGTTCGACGATCTGGCGGACCGAGAGGGTGGTCAGCGCCGTGGGGTCGGAAACCAGGTCGTCCATGCATTGGAGGTCGAATGGCTTGTTGATGAAGCCGGCACGGGTGCCGTCGAGCTGGTGCGACAGGCCGCCAGTGCCGACGATCAAGACTTTCACGTCCGGCGCGTACGCCTCGATCGCCTGGCCGATGGCGTGGCCGAGCGCGAAGCAACGCTTCGGCGCGGGCAGGGGATGCAGCACGGTGTTGATGGCGACGGGGATCGTCCTCACCGGCCGGTGGGCGCCCGGCCACAGCAGCGCCATCGGGATGGCGAAGGCGTGGTCCACCAGCATCTCCTGGCACACCGTCATGTCGAACCCGTGCTCGACCAGCGCCTCGATGAGGTGCCAGGACAGGGGCGGATCGCCGGGAAAGGACGGCATGACCGGCAGGCCCCAGCCCTCATCGGCGTGGTGGTATTCGGCCGCGGCGCCGATCGCGAAGGTCGGCATCTTGTCGAGGAAGAAGTTGAGGCCGTGGTCGTTGTAGAAGACGACGGCGACATCCGGCCGTGTGCGGTCGAGCCAGTCGTGCACCGGCCCGTAGCCGTCGAAGAACGGTTTCCAGTAGGGTTCGTTCTGCAAGCCCTTGGCGATGGCGCCGCCGATCGCCGGAATATGGGACGTGGTGATGGCGCCGATGATCTTGGCCATGGTCATTCCCCCGCTGCGGCGAGCTTCGCCTTGAAAGCCTCGACGCTCATGCCGGTTTCCTGAGCGCCGATGTCCTGTACGTTAAGCCCGAAGATGCCGGCGAGTTTTGCCAGGTAATAGATGTTGCCGCCGGCGGCGATCATCTCGAGGACGTTGCGGCGGCGGACCGCGGCGCGCTGCTGCGGCGTCAGACCGAAGCGGGCGCAATAACCGTCCTCGTCGGCGAGGAAGGCGGCACGATTGGCAGCCTCGTTGAAGGAAAAGCACATTTTGTTGAGGGCGTAGCCTTTCTCCGCGGCAGGCCCGTCGAAGACGGGCGTTTCCGGAAAGGCTCCCGAGACCGCATCGCTCATGACGTCGCTCCGATCGCAATCGGGTCGAGGGTTATTTTGAAGCGAAGCGCAAGCCGCTCCTTGATCTGCGTCAAGGGTGACAACGATTCCGGGCTTCCTAAGCCGACGCCGGCCGATGGTGGCGCATCAAGGCGAGGTGAAAGCCGGCGCTTTGCCTGCAGCCAGGCGAAGGACATGGGCGGCGCTCGCGGCGCTCCGGCATCATCGGCCGCTACAGCCGTTCGCCGACTGATCGTCGTCCTCCGAACCAATCGTTCCGTTGGCGATGCGGAAACAGCCGCCACCTGGCGGCTTGAGGCCTGGCACGGAGCGAGGCCATGGCGATTGGGTGCCGTGCCCGGCCCTTGAGCAGGCGGGCCGTCGAACGCAAGGAAGGGCGATTTCGCATTGGCCCGTCGGCAAGGACGTCGCCGCACCGCGGTTTGAGTGACGGCTCAGCGACCAGATCGCCCGCGATGGAAATCTGACTTATTCGCGTCTCCAAGCCTCGGCCAC
The DNA here is from genome assembly GCA_035547055.1 of Hyphomicrobiales bacterium. GTDB lineage: Bacteria > Pseudomonadota > Alphaproteobacteria > Rhizobiales > Methylopilaceae > DASZVN01. The sequence goes on along the minus strand of DASZVN010000073.1, from coordinate 19,274 downwards.
CGTCGAAGCAAAGCCTCCAACAGCGGAGCACGAATTTTATCGGATTTGACGCGGATCAAGACCTTCGTCCCCGGCGCCCACCATCATGGAACACTGGAAAAGACTCGCGAAGGAGCGTGTCATGACCGACCGTGAATTGCGGCAACTTATCGTCGATGAGCTGGAGTTCGAGCCCAGCGTCGATGCGAGTGATATTGGTGTTTCGGTCGAGCACGGCGTCGTCACTCTAACGGGTCACGTCGGAAGCTATGCGGAGAAGCTCGCCGTGGAACGCGCGGCACGGAAGGTGAAGGGCGTGCGCGCGATCGCCCAGAACATCGAAATCCGCTATCCGAGCGACAAGAAGGACGCTGATGACGAGATCGCTGCCCGCGCGCTCAAAATCATCGCGTGGGATACCACGCTCCCGGACGACGCCGTCCAGATCAAGGTCGAGGAGGGGTGGGTCACGCTGACCGGGAAAGTCGCGTGGCAGTTCCAGAAGGCTGCCGCCGAACGCGCGGTCCGCAAGCTTTCGGGCGTGGTCGGAGTGACCAACCAGATCGAGCTGAAGCCGGCGACGCCTCTCGTCCAGCCGGAGCAGGTGCGGCGCCAGATCGAGCAGGCTTTGCGGCGAAGCGCCAACGTCGAGTCCAAGGGGATTCGCATCCGCGTCGACAACGACAAGGTCGTGCTCGACGGCCAGGTCGGGACCTGGCACGAGCGATCTGCCGTCGGCTGGGCTGCCTGGTCGGTGCCGGGCGTACAGCGGGTCGAGAACCATCTGTCCGTCGGTGATTGATCACGCCGGAGCCGGGCGATGAAGCAGCTTCGCATCGCTCGGCTCCTTCGCCCCAAGGGGGGTCGCCCTTCGGTATCGACTCTGCCGGGACGGACGAGCGGCACCTTGATGCTCCTCCCGCCGTACCGATACATCACAATGCCCGCGCTCTCGGCCGGCGCACGCCCTCCGCGCCCCACTGCCGGGCAGGGGCGGCGATTGACCTCGGTCAAGGTCGATTTTCTGCCATCGCGCTACCGGATGATTTGCCAGCGGCCGGGTCTGCCGATCCCGATGCCGAACGGATGGCAGAGGGCGTGCAGGCCCGTCGCGTGGCTCCTTGAGCGGAACAGGAGATCTGTCATGGCTGAAGCAACCAAGCTCCCGGTCAAGACCGAGACCAAGGCGGCGGCGCGAAATCCCTTCGAGAGCCTACGCCGCGAGATCGACCACGTCTTCGACGCCTTTCCTCTGGGCTTTCCCCGGGGACGGCGGGCGTTCGATCTCGATCTGTCGTGGCCGCGCGAGGCGGCTTGGCCGGTGATGCCGGCGGTCGATGTCGCCGAGAGGGACGGCGCCTACGAGATCAGCGCCGAGCTGCCCGGGATGGACGAGAAGGACATCGAGGTGAAGGTCTCGAACGGCACGCTCACCATCAAGGGCGAGAAGAAGGAGGAGAAGGAGCAGCGCGACAAGGACTTTTACCTGTCGGAGCGCCGCTACGGTTCCTTCGCGCGCTCCTTCGAGGTGCCTGCCGGTATCGATCCGGCGCGCATCGAGGCGCGCTTCGCCAAGGGTGTGCTGATGGTGACGTTGCCGAAATCGCCCGAGGCCAAGCAGAACGAGAAGAAGATCGAGGTGAAGGCGGCCTAGCTTTGCCAGCGGCCGGAGTGCGGTCCGGCCGCTTCCTTACCCTGCTGCGCCACGCTGTCTGGCGATCGGGTGTCCGGTGGTGGCGTCTTTGCTTGCCGGCCGGTAGTGGGCGCAGCGGCGCCGGGCAGGGCGCCATTGACCTCGCCACGAGTGAAGGCAAGCCCGGCGGAGAAAGCCAGGCCCACGAAGCAGATCGCGCTTATGACAAGGATGATCGTCATGACAGGCCACCCGTGGACGGCCGCCGCGCCGCGCTGGCGCTGCCGGCGGTCGCGGGCGCGCTGATGCGGACATGATTGGTGAGGCCGAAGCGGGCGATGGGTCGCAGGTCCTCTTCGACCGCCTCGCGCTGGCAGGCCGAAGCTACGGTGCCGGAGACGACGACCCAGCCATCTTCGACCTCTATCTTGACGGCGTTCGGGGGCACGCGTGCATCGCGGGCCAGCGCCTGCGTCGCCCGCTCGGCAATGTCGTCGTCGGCGTCGCAACGGCCCTGCTGCGGCCGCAGCTCGATGTCGCGCGCGACGCCGAGCACACCCGGTACCATGATCGCCGCATCGACGGCCTGTTCCTTGTCTTTGTAGTGGCTGACATGCCCAGTCAGGGTCACGACGCCCTTCTCGGCCGTTACGCCGATATGGGCCGCCTTCTCACCCAGGACCTCATCAAGGCGCGCGATCACATTGTCGCGGAGCTGTTCGTCATTCATCGTCGCCTCCACCAAAGGTTCCTCCTCCTCCGCTCTTATGTCCGCCACGGCGGGCAAGCGCTCTGATCGAGATCAAAGAGAGAGCGCGGAGGTTCGGGCGGCTGGAAGCTATCGGCGTTTCGGGATCGTGCTCTGAACGGCCGCGGCCTCCGCCATGGCCTGGCAGTTACCGCGCCGAAACTGGCAGCGAGCATGAGCGCCAGTACGACCGCGCCGAGCAGCGCGCAGCCGACTCGAGCGTCGGCGCTCGCCAACCCCACCTTGCGCGATTGGCCGAACGGCGCCCGTGGTCGTGCTTGATCCAGCGCAAGGCGGTGGCCGGACGGTCCCATCAGTCTTGCGCGAGCGATGGAGTAGGGCGATGCAGGGAGCGCTCGTTGAACGGCTGCCGGTCGCGGCGCCCGAAGCCAGGTCTGGCACGGTGGCGTTCTTGCCGTCGGTTCGTGCCGGGCCACCGGCCGCCGTTCCATGGTCGGCGATCGGGAATCTCATCGGCGATCGTGAGATCGCCGAATGGCGCGCGACGGGCCGACCGCTGGCGGGCCTCCTCGTGCGCCGCCCGCGTGTTGCGTCTGCAGGCTCGAATGCATTGGGGATGAGGAAAGCGGCCATGGGCTATTACGTCAGCAAGATTCTGCCACAGGGCTTTGATGACGCTGTTGCGGCCACGATCGCAGCACTGAAGCAGCAAGGCTTTGGGATCATCACCGAGATCGACGTGAAGCAGACCTTCAAGGCCAAGCTCGGGATCGATTTTCGCAACTACCGCATCCTGGGCGCCTGCAATCCGCGGATGGCGCACGAGGCGCTCGGGCTTGAGGACAAGATCGGCACGATGCTGCCCTGCAACATCGTGGTGCAGGAGGTCGACGGCAGCCGTACCGAGGTCGCAGCAATCGACCCGGTGGCCTCGATGCAGGCGGTCGACAACCCACGTCTCAAGGAGACCGCGGCCGTGGTCGGCGCTGCGCTGCGCCACGCGATCGAGGCGCTGTGACGATGACCGACGCGGCCGGTCCGGCGCCGGTTGCCGGGCCGCTTGCCGTCGGCGCGACGCTGACGGTGACCGCCGTGGTCCGTGAACGGCGCAGCGATGGCATCGCCGTCCTCGATTGTCGCGGCGTCGATCAGACCGGGCAGATCGTGCTTACCGCCATCGTGGATCTCCGCGCGCCAGCCGTCGCGGTACCGCCGCCGGCCCTGGCGCCGAACCGCATCAACGAGCATCTGCGGCACCGGCAATTGGTCCAGCGTTTCGCCGGGCAGAAGCCGGTCAGGATCGCGGTGGTCCATCCCTGCGACGGGTGCTCGGTCGCCGGTGCCGCCGAGGCCGCGGCGGCCGGGCTGATCGAGCCCGTGCTGGTCGGGCCGGAGGCGAAGATCCGCGCCGCGGCCAAGGACGCGGGCATTGACATCTCACGCTTCCGCTTGGTCGCGACGCCGCACAGCCACGCCGCGGCGGCAGCGGCGGTGGCGATGGCCCGGAACGGCGAGGTCGAGGCGCTGATGAAGGGCAGCCTCCATACCGACGAACTGATGCACGAGGTGGTCGATCCCGCGACAGGGCTCTGTACCGGCCGGCGCGTCAGCCACGTCTATCTCTTCGACGTGCCGGCCTATTCCCGACCGCTTCTCATCACCGACGCTGCGATCAACATCCAGCCGACGCTCGAGGACAAGCGCGACATCTGCCAGAACGCGATCGACCTCGCCCGCACCATCGGCATCGCCACGCCCAAGGTCGCGATCCTCGCCGCGGTCGAGACGGTGAGCGCGCGGATGCCCTCGACCATCGATGCTGCCGCGCTCTGCAAGATGGCCGATCGCGGCCAGATCACCGGCGGCCGGCTCGACGGGCCGCTCGCCTTCGACAACGCGATCAGCGCGGAGGCGGCGCGCACCAAGGGCATCGTCTCGGCGGTGGCCGGCGAGGCGGACATCCTGCTGGTGCCGGACCTCGAGGTGGGCAACATGCTGGCGAAGCAACTCACCTTCCTCGCCGGCGCGGATGCCGCGGGCATCGTGGTCGGCGCGCGGCTGCCGATCGTACTGACGAGCCGCGCCGACTCCATCTCGACCCGGGTCGCGTCCTGCGCCATTGCCGCGCTGATGGTCGCGGCACGTCGCGCCGCCGTACCGGCCGTGCCCGTCTGATCGAGCCTACGAAGGCTGGCTTCGCGGAGCCGGAGATTTATGGCCGCACCGCTTTGGCGAGGTCCACGGGCACCTTCTTGCCGAGGTCCGCGATCGAATCGTGCAGGATCTCAACCGTATAGACCGGGTTGTGAGCATAGGCGCCGGGCTCCTTGACCAGGAGCATGTAGTTGTAGGCGGCCTTCAACAGGCGCGGCGTCCAAGCATTATAGCGGTTGGGGAAAATCGCCTCGCCCTTGTCGACCTTGCCGTTGCCGTTCTTGTCGACGAAGAAATAGGGGTAGCTCTCGCCGTCATAGACGATGGGCGTCCGCGCGACGGTGCGGGCATAGGCCTGGATCGCCGCAAGCAGCTTTCCCTCGAGGTTGTCGACCTCTTGGGCCATTCCCTCGTTGGCATTGCCGCGGCCGTCATAGTCCGCCACCGTCATCCGGATCGTGCGCAGGGCTGCCATGTCGGTCACGCCGGCATGACAGGCGGCGCAGTCCTCTACCTTTACCATGACGGTGTGGGTCTCGTGGCAGGAGGTGCAGGCGGTGTAGGGCGCCGGATGGACCAGTCGTCCGGCATAGTGTTCGCCCGGATACTGGTAGGCGCCCTGGGCCAGCGTTCCCATCATGACTGCGGCCGCCGCGGTGTAGTGGCCGTCGATGAAGGCGAGCTTCGGCTGCACCGTGTCGTCGGGCATGCCGGCCACGGCGGCAGTGACGCTTTTGGTCGATTCAACGCCCTGGTGGCAGGCCATGCAGCGGGCGCTGGGGCCGAGGTTGCCGACCGCGAGGCCGGAAGGGAACGTGACCGAGGAGAGGAGGGCCGCGGAGTCGTTGTGGCAGGCATTGCAGGTGATGACGGTGCCGATCGGGGCAGGGTGGTCGACCGTACCGGGCGCGCTGCCGTCGGCGCCGAGAAAATCCTGGAAGCCCGGCGTGGAATGGCATTTGGCGCAGGAGACAGGGATCGTGCCTTCGTCGTTCCAGTGGTTGAAGGCCAGTGCCGCGTGGGCGGCGTGGGGCGAGCTCGCCCATTCGGCGTAATAGGGAATTTGGGAGAACGGCAGGCCTGGCGCTGGCGGCGGCGTCACGGTCTGCGCTCGCGCCGGCAGCTCTGCCGCGGGCGCGACCCCCTGGGCCCGGGACGACGTCGCCGGAACGGCGACCAGTGCCAGGGCGAGGGTGCCGGCGCAGCATGCTGCCAGCACAATCATCGGAAAGATCCATCGCCTGCTCATCGCATTGTCCTCGCGCGTGACGGCAGAGCCGGGGCCGTGCGTCTCAATGTCCTGGCTTGTTTCTCGCTTTTCCAAATCCCGCACTGCGCAGGAAGCTCTCGAGCGGTGGCACCGGCGCGTGCACCAGATTGTAGTGGCAGTCGATGCAGGTGATCTGGCGTTCGGCCAGGAGCGCATGGGCAGCGCGTCCGGCCTCCGACGCCGGATGGATGCTTCCGGCGGTATGACACGTGCGGCAGGCAGCGCTGTCGTCGCGGCGCATCTCGTCGCGGACCTCATGGGCCAGCGCGACGCGACGTTTCTCCCAGATCTGCGGATCGTCATAGTCGTGGGTGAAGGTCGCAGCGACGTCGCGAAGACCGCTCGTGGCATGCGCCCAGGTCTCGCTGGCAAGGTTGTTCGCCACGATATGGCAGTCGACGCAGCGCACGCCTGCGCCCTGCGGATTGCCAATATGGGCGGACTGGCGGAAATGCGGATCGGACGCGAGCGTCGCCATGGCGTGACAGGACGTGCAGAATCGGTCGGTCGAGGTGTAGCGGTCGACCGCGTCGGCGCCCACCATCGCCGCTGCGCCGAGAAGGAGGCCGACGATCGCGGCGCCGAGCACCAGAGGCCAGTGCGATCCCGGCATTGCGATCCCCTCGCGGCCGCCGTGACAGCCGCCGGCAACCCTGATCAGCGCCATTCTCGCGCAGCCGGCGCAGCCGCGAATTGATTTTCGTCAATGCGGGGATCCGCACCGTCGCCTCCTCTAGCTGACCGCATCGACGGAGAGGAGGGAGCGTCCCATGGCACGGCGTCCGGCCGTCTCGCGCCGCACGATCTGGGTCGACCTCCTGCTCTATCCGAGCCACACCTTGCCGACGGCAGCGGCGCCGGTCGTGGTCGGCGCCGGGCTCGCGGTCCATGACGGGGTCTTCAGGCCACTGCCGATGGCGCTTGGCTTCCTCGCAAGCTGGCTGATCCATACCGCCGGCGTGTTCACCGACAATTACGACCTGATCGCCCACCATTCCGAGTTGCGCGAGCACCCGGAGTTGCTGGACGCGCTCGACCAGGGCTCGCTCACCTTCGCCCGCCTGCGAGCGGCGATCATCACCTGCCTGGTGCTCGCGCTCGTGCCCGGGCCCTATCTCCTCCACGTTGCCGGCTTTCCCGCCGTCGTGCTCGGCGTGGTCGGCATCCTCGCGAGCCTCGGCTATTCGCTCGGCCGCTATTCGATGACCCGCCTCGGCGTCGCCGACGCTGCGTTCTTCGTCATGTTCGGCGTCGTTGCGGTAGCGGGCACCTATTACGTCCAGGCCGCTGCCGGCCATCTCGCCGGCACGGGCTTTCTTTTCGCGCCGGTTGCGTTGCCTCTTTCGGCACTGGTCGCCGGACTGCCTGTCGGCGGGCTCGTCACCAACGTCCTCCTGATCGACGACCTGCGCGACCGCCGCTTCGACATATTGAAGGGCTGGCGCACGCCGCCCATCCGCTTCGGGGTGCGTGGCACGCGCGTCGAATTCGCCGCCTTCACCTCCCTCGCATTTCTGATGCCGCTGTGGTTCTGGCTCGGCCTCGGCTTCAGCCCCTGGGTGCTGCTGACGCTGCTGACGCTGCCCGAAGCCGTCGCTGTCGTCCGCACGATCTGGACCAGGGACCGCTTCGAGGATCTGTTCCCGATGACGCCCCGGGCAGCGCGGCTCGCGCTCGCCCATTCGGTGCTGCTGGCGATTGGCCTCGCGATCCACTGAAGTCCTCGGAGCGAGGTTGCGGCGGAGCAAATCTGAAGCCGTTTTGATCTGGATCAATGAGCCGCGGGCGCCGGTCTTCCAGCTTGCTGCGGCGAGCCAGGGAGACAGCGATGGACGAGCGATCCGCAACGAATGTGACGGGCGCTGGCTGCTCGCTCCGTCATGACGATACGGCCGGGCCCGTGCCGGCCGGCAGCGGCCTCGCAACGCTCAACGCCACCCGCCGGGCCTTCATCAAAGGCGTGATCGCCTCGGGCGCGACCGTCGCGTCGACGAGCTACATGTTCCGCGCCGGAGAGGCCGTCGCGCAGGCGACACCCCTGGGGACGGTCGAGCGCCTGATCACGCTCAAGGTCAACGGTCAGCTCCGCCGCGTCGACGTGCTGCCTCACGAGACGCTGGCGATGACGCTGCGCTACAAGCTCGGCCTCACCGGGACCAAGCTCGGCTGCGACCGCGGCGAATGCGGCGCCTGCACGGTGATGCTGGGCGACGTCGCCCATTATTCCTGCACCACCTTGACCCACCGGGTCGCCGGCCGCGCCGTCACCACCATCGAGGGCATCGCCGCGCCGGGCGGCAAGCTGCACCCGGTGCAGCAGGCCTTCATCGACGAGCTCGCGCCGCAATGCGGCTTCTGCACGCCGGGCCAGGTGGTCGCGGCGGTGGCGCTGCTGAAGGCGAACCCGCATCCGACCCTGGATGAGGCCAAGGTCGCGATGTCCGGCAATCTCTGCCGATGCGGCGCCTACGAATACTACCTGAACGGCATCATGCGTGCCGCGGCGGAGGCTTGAGCCATGGCCAACCGACTGATCGGCAAGGACTTCACTCCGCCGGACGTGCTCGCCAAGGTCACCGGCCGCGCCAAGTACGCCGAAGATTATCGCGCCGAGGGCATGCTGTTCTGCAAGCTTCTGACGAGCCCGATGCCTCACGCGCGGGTGCGCCGGATCGACGCTGCGGCGGCGCTGAAAATGCCGGGCGTGGTCGCGATCCTCACGGCCGACGAGGTGCCGAAGCTGCCCGAGCCGCAGGACCCCATCCTGACCAACGAGCCGCATTATGTCGGCGACCCCATCCTCGCCGTCGCGGCTGTCAGCGAGGAGGCGGCCGCGGCGGCGATCGAGGCGCTCCACGTCGATCTCGAGATGCTGCCGTTCACGGTCGATCCGCTCGAGAGCCTCTATCCCGGCGGCCCCAACGCGCGCAGCACAGGCAACGCCGCCAACGTCCAGGTTCCGCTGACCACGGTGAAATGGACGGCACAGGACTTCGCCGGCATGGAGGAGGGCCGCCTGCCCCAGGGCAAGCCCACCAACGAATGGTCCTACGGCGATCTCGCCGCGGGCTTCGCCAAGGCCAAGGTCGTCGTCGAGGACAGCTTCGTCACGCCGGGCATCAACCACCACGCCATGGAGCCGCGCTCGTGCATGGCCTACTGGCAGAACGGGCGCTGCTTCGTCCACGGCTCGACCCAGAGCCACACGCTGAGCGTGCCTGGGCTCGCCAAGCTGATCGGCATCACGCCCGACAAGCTGGTGTTCATCGCCGAATTCTGCGGCGGCGGCTTCGGCGGCAAGAGCGAGGAATATCCGCAGATGGCGATCCCGGCCTATCTGGCGAAGAAGGCCGGCCGGCCGGTGATGATGCGCATCACCCGCGAGGAGGAGTCGAATTTCGTCGCCCGCTCGGGATTCCAGGGCAGCGCGAAGATCGGCTTCGCCGCCGACGGTCGCATCACCGCGCTCGACCTCTATGTCGTCCAGGACAACGGCGCCAATGTCGGGTTCTGGGACTACACCGACGCGGCCGACACCGCCTCGCTCCTCTACCAGCCGCCGGCGATGCGCTTCCGCGGCATCTCGGTCCTGACCAACACCGTGGCACGCACCGCCCAGCGCGGCCCCGGCACCAATCAGATTTCGATGGCGATCGAGCCCTTCCTCGACCGCGCCGCCCGCGCGCTCAAGCTTGACCGGCTCGCCATCCGCCGCATCAACGCCCCCGACAATGCCGCCAAGTTCGGCGCCAAGCAGGGACCGATCACCAGCGCCTATCAGCGCGAGGCCCTCGATAAGGGGGCCGCTCTCTTCAAATGGGCCGACCAGGTCAAGCTGAGCAGCACGCGGCAGGACGGCAAGCTCATCGGCGTCGGCGTCGGCCAGGGTCACCACACCTCGGGCTATACCGGCTTCGACGGCCTCGTGCGCATCCTGCCGGACGGCAAGCTCTACATCCACACCGGCGTCGGCAATCTCGGCACCTATACCTATGCGTCGACCGCGCGGGCGGCGGCCGAGGTCTTGGGCTACGACTGGAACCGCTGCGTCGTCGTCTGGGGCAATTCGGACAAGCACCTGCCGTGGAACTTCGGCCAGTTCTCGTCCAACACCGCCCACACCGAGTCGCGGACCAATTACTTCGCCGCGATGGACGCCAAGGCGAAGCTCCTCGAGATCGCCGCCCACGATCTCGGCGGCGCGCCCGCGGACTACGACCTCGCGAACGAGCGGGTGGTCGCGAAGGCCGACCCGTCGAAGTCGATCAGCTTCGCCGACGCGGCCAGGCGCGCGATCGTCCTCGGCGGCAAGTACAGCGGTCAGGAGGTGCCCAAGGGCATCAATCCGATCACCGCGGCCTCGGTGGCGGGTCTTGCCGGCACCGGGCTGATCGGCGTCGCCAAGGACGGCGCGACGCTGCCGGGCGCAGTCCCGGCGCTGGCCGCCGGCTTCATGAAGATCGCGCTCGACGTCGAGACCGGCCAGGTCGACCTCCTCGACTACGTGTGCGTCGCCGACTGCGGCGTCGTGCTGCATCCGCGCGGCCTCGCCGAGCAGGCGGTCGGCGCGCTGGTGCAGGGCCTCGGCATCGTCCGCTTCGAGCATGTCGTCTACGACCACGCGCTCGGCATTCCGGCAACCGCGAGCCTCGAGCAGGGCAAGCCGCCGACCTATCTCGACATCCCGGCCAGGACCACCGTCGCCGCGGTCGAGAGGCCCGACCCGTCCCATCCGCTCGGCATCAAGGGCTCGGCCGAGCCGATCGAGGGATGCGCCATCGCGGCGCTGGTCTGCGCCATCTCGGACGCGCTCGGCGGGCATTACTTCAATCGCGTGCCGATCACGCGTGACGACATCGCCAACGCTCTCGCGAAGCGGGCGCCGACCCGGCAGCCGCTCGAGATCAACGTCGTCTGAGGAGAGCGTCCATGATGATGCGAGACGTAATGCCGGCCTTCGCGCTCTATCAGCCGAAGACGCTGGCGGACGCGGCAGCGCTGGCCGGCCGGCACGGCCGCGATGCCTGGCTGCTCGCCGGCGGCAACGACAGCCTGTCGTGGTTCAAGGACCGCATCAAGCGGCCGAAGGTGGTGATCGACCTCGCCGGCATCGCGGAGCTCCGGGGCGTGCGCGAGACCGCCGACGGCCTGGAGATCGGCGCCATGACCACCCTCGCGGAGATCGAGCGCCATCCTGTGATCCGCGGCCGCTATCGCCTCTTGGCAGACGCCGCGGGCAAGACCGCCCACCCCCAGATCCGCGCCTCGGGCACGATCGGCGGCAATGTCAGCCAGGATACCCGTTGCTGGTACTATCGCTACGGCCTGCCGTGCTATCGCGCCGGCGGCAACACCTGCTTCTCCGACACGCCCGAGGGCCAGAACCGCGAGCACGCGCTGTTCCTGACCCGGCGCTGCGTCGCGGTGTCGCCGTCCGATACCGCGCCGGCGACGGTGGCGCTCGACGCCACCATGGTGATCCGGAACGGCGAGACCGAGCGCACGCTGGCGGCCAGCGATTTCTTCGTCGGCCCGGAAGCCGACATCACGCGGATGACCGCGCTTGGTCCGGGCGACATCCTGACCGCGATCCGCCTGCCCAAGACCTTCGCCGGCGCCAAGTTCCATTTCGAGAAGATCATGGACCGCGGCGTCGACTTCCCGCTCGTCAACGTGGCGGCGGCGCTCAAGCTCGGCAGTGCGGGCACTATCAGCGATGCACGCATCGTCGTCAATGCCGTCGCCGCAGTACCCTACCGGGTGCGCGCTGCCGAGGAGGCGCTGCGGGGCCGACCGATCAGCGCCGACATCGCCAGGATCGCCGGCCAGGTCTCGACTCACGGGGCGAAGCCGCTGAACGACAACGGCTACAAGATCCCATTGATGCAGAACCTGGTAATGCGCGCGGTGCGCGACGCCGCCTGAGGAAGGCCCCGTGCTCGACAGCCGCTACAGCCTCGCGGACGGCATCGACGCCATCGAGCCCGCCTACGTGTCCATGCTCGCCTATGCCGCCCAGGGCCGGCGCGACACTGCAGGCGGGCTCTCGGGCGAGATCCGGGACCATCTGCGCAACATCCTGGTCATGCTCGACGGCCTCGCGGAGCGCTGTCCCACCGCCTTCGTCGGCGCCGCTGCCGAAGCCGCCGCCGCGCTTGATGCCTTCGTCGACGTGCTCGACGTCGACCTCGCGAAGGCGCGTGCCGCTGTCCGGATGGTCCTGACGCAGCGGACCATCCGTTCCGAGGTGATTGACAATCTCAATGCGGCGATTCGCCTGCGCGCGCTCCCGACCAACCTCTTCCTGGTCCGTGGCTTCGCCGCTGCCGGAGCGGCGGCCTGAGCGATGGACACCGCGCCATCCTCCGTGCCCGCGATCGGCGTGGTCGGCCTCGGCCCCTTGGGCGCCGCCGTCGCCGACCGGCTGCGTGTCCGCGGCCGGGCGCCGCATGTCCATGATCCCGCCACCCGGACCACACGCAGCTATGTCGTGCATGGCGGCGCTGGCGGAATCGCCAGTATCGCCGCCCTGGCCCGGTTGTCGGACCTCGTTCTGCTCGCGACCGAGGACGACGCGACGACCGAGGAGGCGGTGCTCGGACCGGTTGGGCTGGCCGGTGAGGTTCGCCCCGGCACGCTGGTGGTCGATATGGCGAGCATCGATCCGGCGCTGACCGGACGCATCGCGCGGGCGCTGGCCGCGGCTGGCGCGGCGCTGGTCGACGCAGCGCCGGTCGGGACGGCTGCCGACGCCGGCGCCGGGACGCTGACACTGCTTTGCAGCGGCGCCGCCGACGATCTCGCCCGCGCTCGGCCCGTCCTCGATGATCTGGCCCCCACGCTGGTGCATGTCGGCGCCGTGCCCGGTGCCGCGCATGCCGCCCGCGCGCTGGCGCGGCTCTACGGCGCGGTCAACCTCGCCGCCGCCACCGAGGCGCTGGCGATCGGCCGGCGCTTCGGCTTGGAGCCGGGGGCGGTGCTCGCCACGATCGATGCGACAAGCGCGATCGGCGGCACGCCGCCGCCGACGCTGGCGCACGAGCTGCTGCCGGCCCGTTTCGCCTCCGGCTACCGGCTCGACCAGCTCATGCGCGACATGGATGCCGGTCTCGCCACGGCGCAACGCGAGGGCGTGCCTGCGCCGCTGTCGCGTCTCGTGCGCGAGATCGTTGCCGCCGCCCGGGTGACGGCGCCGGCCGCGCAGGACCATACCGAGATCGTGCGCTGGTTCGAGACCAATACCGGCACGACGCTGGCCACGGCCGCGCCGGTACGCGCACCCGAGCAGGCCGGGCCGGTGCCGATCCGGATGCGCTCGTGATGTCCCGGCCCGATTTGACATTCGTCAAGGCCGGCGGCCGCTCATCTGCGAATACTCATCCGACGCAATCCAGATGAAGGGACCCCAAGATGGATTATTTCCTCCGCTTCGCTCCAGGGGTCTACGGCGAGCCGGCGCTGCTCGGCGTCGCGTGGCACCTGTTCTGGTGGTTTCTCGGCGCCGGCCTCGCCTTCGCCCTGGTCCACGCCCTGAGCGTCCCGCTGCTACACCGCCGCCAAGCGCGCCTGGCACAAGCAAACCGCCCGTTTCGCCCCGGGGAGGTGAGCCATGACCATCCATGAAGCAACCGATATTGCCGTCGTCCCGGCCCACCGGGAGCGCATCGTCCGCCATGCCCTTCCGGAGCGGCTGTTTCACTGGGTGACGGCAGGCTCGGTTCTGACGCTGCTCGTGACAAGCCTCGGCCCCGTGGCGGGTTGGCCGATCGACTGGGTGCCCGTGCACTGGATCGCCGGCGTCGTGCTGACCGTGGCAATCCTCTTCCACGTCGTGCGAGCCCTGCTGCGTCTCGACATCTGGTCGATCACGCCCGATCGCAACGACATCGAGAACGGCTGGCGCGCCGTGATGTTGACGCTCGGCCGCGGCGGCCATGCGCCCGGCCGGCCCGGCAAATATCCGATGATGCAGAAGCTGTTCCACTGGGGCATTGCCGGGTGGATCGGTGTCCTCATCGTCACCGGCGGCCTCATGCTGGCGAAGATCGACACGCCGTTCTGGCAGCGCAATCCTTATTTTCTGTCGGAGTTCTGGTGGGGGATCGTTTACACGATCCACGGCGTATTCGCGCTCGGCATGGTGACGCTGATCGTCATGCACGTCTATTTCGCGTTGCGCCCGGACAAGCTGTATCTCCTGCGCTCGATGATCCTGGGCTGGATGACGCGCGACGAGTATCTCACCGACCACGATCCCCGCCGCTGGGCGGCGGCGCCGATCGACGAGGGCCGCGGGTCCTGAGCGGCGGCGCGGCGGCTACGCCGCCGCAGTGCTGGCCGGCACCGGCAGGCGCGGTCGCGTCACGGCGCTGCGGTCGACGTGCGCCGACAGCGCCTCAAGCGCATCGCCCTGCAGCGTCTCCTCCTGGAGGAGACGCTGCGCCGTCTCTTCCAGGAGGGCGCGGTTCGCGCGGATGATCGCCTCCGCGCGCCGCGCGGCATCCTCAATCAGCGTGCGCACAGCAGCATCGATCGCCGCCGCCGACTCGTCGGAGTAACGGCGCGGCTCGAACGGCGACGGTTCGGCTGGCTGGACGAAGGCGCCGCGCTCCGGCTCGTAGGCGACCTGGCCGAGGGTCGGGTCCATGCCGAAGCGGGTCACCATGCTGCGGGCGATGGCGGTCGCTTTGGTGAGGTCGTCGGCGGCGCCGGTCGAGATTTCGCCGAGGGCGACCTCCTCGGCGGCACGCCCGCCAAGCAGCACCGCCATGCGGTCGAGCAGCTCGGCGCGATCCATCAGGAAGCGGTCTTCGGTCGGCCGCTGCAGGGTGTAGCCGAGCGCCGCGATGCCGCGCGGGATGATCGAGATCTTCTGCACCGGATCGGCACCCGGCAGCGCCATCGCGATGATGGCGTGGCCGAGCTCGTGATGGGCGACGATGGCGCGTTCGTGCGGGGTCAGGATGCGGTTCTTCTTCTCCAGGCCGGCGACGATGCGCTCGATCGCCTGGGTGAAGTCCGGCATCGCCACGGCATCGGCGGACCGCCGTGTCGCGAGCAGCGCCGCCTCGTTGATGAGGTTGGCGAGGTCGGCACCGGTAAAGCCCGGTGTCATCGCCGCGATCTCCTCCAGCGAGACGCCGTCCGCGAGCTTCACCTTTCGCACGTGGACTCGGAGGATCTGGACCCGACCTTTCTTGTCGGGGCGGTCAACCAGGATCTGCCGATCGAAGCGCCCCGCCCGGAGCAGCGCCGGGTCGAGGATCTCCGGTCGGTTGGTCGCCGCCAGCAGCACGACCCCGCTCGACGGGTCGAAGCCGTCCATCTCGGTCAGGAGCTGGTTCAGCGTCTGCTCCTTCTCGTCGTGGCCGCCGCCGGGAAAGACGCCGCCGCGGGCGCGGCCGAGGGCGTCGAGCTCGTCGATGAAGACGATCGCCGGCGCCTGGCGCCGCGCCTGCTCGAAGAGGTCGCGTACCCTCGCGGCACCGACGCCGACGAACATCTCGACGAACTCCGAGCCGCTGATCGAGAAGAAGCGCACCCCGGCCTCGCCGGCGACGGCACGGGCGAGGAGCGTCTTGCCGGTGCCCGGCGGGCCGACCAGGAGCACGCCCTTGGGTATATGAGCGCCGAGCCGGCCGTAGGACTTGGGGTCCTTCAGGAAAGCGACGACCTCGCGCAGCTCCTCCTTGGCCTCGTCGACGCCGGCGACGTCGGCAAAGGTGACCTTGGTATCGGTCTCGATGTAGATCTTGGCGCGCGACTTGCCGATCGAAAGCAAGCCGCCGGCCCCGGCACCACCCGCCGCCGCCATCGGCCGCAGCAGCCACATCCACAGGGCGAAGAACCCGAGCATCGGCACGAGCCAGCCGAGGATCGTCGACAGCAGGCCTGGCGCGGGCTTGCCGGAGAACGCGATCTTCTCCGTCTGAAGTCTGGCCGCGATGTCCTCCGGTACGCGGTCGGTGGCGAAGCGCTGCGGCGCGCCGTTCGCGGTCTCGCCGACCAGCGTGCCGGTGATCTGGTCAGGGCCGACGACGAGGTCCGTCACCTTGTGCTGCGCGACCAGGGTCTGGAATTGGCTGTAGGGGATGGTCCTGATCGCGGCCGAGGTCGACAGCAGCCATTCGAGCGCAAGCCAGCCGACGACGATGAGCGCGACGTACCACAGCCCCATCTGATGTTCGCGCTTCATCTGCATCGCTCGTCGCCCCATGGCGATGATGACGACCGCCGGCCACGCCGGCCTTGATCTCGATCATGTGCCGGCCGTCCGCGGCCGGCGCACCGTTACGCGACGCCTGTCCGGCCCCCGGCGATCCAGTCCTTGGCGGTGCCGAGCTCGGAGAGCCCGAACAACCGGACTTCGCCGGGAAAGAGGGGACGGAACATGGCGACGGCGGCATGCAGCCAGGCGTTGTCGCTGACGATCGCGATGCGCCCGAACTGGTGCCGATGCTTCCAGCAGCACACGGTTCACCGAACCGCCGCGCTTGGACCGGAGCCGACCGCCGGCCGGCCGGGGTGTGGCGGCGCCGAAGAGGTCGGTGCCGCCTCGTCTTCGCGGACGCTGCGCAGCTCGTACCAGAGCGCGTTGAGGATACCGACGGTCGCCGCGAGGCCGAGGCCGAGGATCCAGGAAAAATACCACATCGGTCTGTCTCCGCGTGCGCCGCTCAATAGGCCGACGAGCCGGCATCGCGGATCGCCGCCTCTCCGACCTTGCCCCGCAGCACGCGGTAGACCCAGCCGGTATAGGCGATGATGAGCGGCAGGAAGATCACCGTCGCGATCAGCATGTTGCGCAGCGTTGCCCGGCTGGAGGAAGCGTCGAACACGGTGAGCGCGTCGGCCGGATGGGTGCTCGACGGCAGGATGATCGGGAACATCGCGAGCCCGGCGGTCGCGATGATGCAGGCGATGCCGAGCTGCGCGGCGAGGAAGGTCGGCCCCGCCCGGCGTGCCTGGAACCCGGCCGCCGCGGCGAGCGGGGCCATGATGCCGAGCGCCGGCACGAGATAGAGCCACGGCATCGCGCGGAAATTCGCGAGCCACGCCTGAGGGTCGGCCACGACCGTCTTGCCGAGCGGGTTCGATGGGCCGTCCCAGTTGATCGGGCTCACGACGTGATAGCCGCCGAACAGGCCGGCCCAGATCAGGATGCCGCCGCCGGCAAACAGCAACGCTGCGACCGCGGCGGCCACCGGGCCGATCGCCACGGCGCGCTGCGCCACCGGCCCGTCGGCCTTGAAGGCGAGCCAGGCGGCGCCGTTCATCACCAGCATCGCCAGCGACACCAGCCCGCAATAGAGCGCCAGCGGGTTGAGCAGGCCGAGGAGCGTGCCCTCGTAGATCGGCTGCAGGTCGTCGGTGAAGTGGAACGGCACGCCCTGGAGCGCATTGCCGACGGCGACGCCGAAGATCAGCGCCGGCACCGCGCCCCCGACGAACAGCGCCCAGTCCCAGCCTTGCCGCCAGACGGCGCTCTCGCGTTTGGAGCGGTACTTGAAGCCGACGGGCCGCAGGATCAGCGCGAACAGCACCAGGAACATCGCCAGGTAGAACCCGGAGAAGCTGAGCGCGTAGAGCGCCGGCCAAGCGGCGAAGATGGCACCACCACCGAGGACGAACCAGACCTGGTTGCCCTCCCACACCGGGCCGATGGTGTTGATGGCGACGCGGCGCTCGGTATCGGTCCGGGCGACGAAGGGAAGCAGCGCGCCGACGCCGAGGTCGAAGCCGTCCATGACAGCGAAGGCGATGAGGAGGATGCCGAGCAGCGCCCACCAGATCAGCCGCAGCGTGGCGTAGTCGAAGATGATCTCGATCATGATGACGATCCTTGCCGCGCCGATCACTCGGCCGGCGCCAGTTCGCCGGGCCGGCCGGAGCCGGGCTTCAGCGGGAAATCCTCGATCTCGTCGGGCTCACCGGTCACGGCGGCCGGGCCCTTGCGGATCGCGTGGAGCATCAGCCGGACCTCGATGACGGCGAGGACTCCGTAGACCACGGTGAAGCCGACGATGGTCAGCACGAGGTCGGACACGCCGAGTGCCGAGGTCGCGAGGAAGGTCGGCAGTACGCCGTCGATGATCCAGGGCTGGCGGCCGAACTCGGCGACGAACCAGCCGAGCTCGACGGCGAGCCAGGGCAGCGGCAGGGCGAGGAGCGCAAGGCGGAACAGCCAGCGCGGCGCTGCGGCCTCGCGCGCCGTGTACCACAGCGACACCAGGAAGACCGCGAGCAGGATGAAGCCGAACAGCACCATGAAGCGGAAGGTGAAGAAGATGTAGGGCACGCTCGGCACGGTGGACCACGCCGCCTCGTGGATCTGCGCGGCCGTCGCGCGCGGCGGGTCGGCGGTGTAGCGCTTCAGCAGCATGGCGTAGCCGAGATCGGCCCGCGCCCCGTCGAAGGCGGCGCGGGCCGCCGCGTCGTGATGGTCCGCCTTCAGCTTCTGCAGGGCGGCATAGGCGACGAGGCCGTGGCGGATGCGGGCGTCGGCCTTGTCGACGAGCTCGTAGATGCCGGGAATCGGCTGGTCGATCGAGCGCGTGCCGATGAGGCCCATCAGCCAGGGCACCCGGACATCGTAATCGGTCTGGTGCGCCGTCATGTTGGGGATGCCGAACAGCGTAAAGGACGCGGGGGCCGGCTCGGTGCGCCACATCGATTCCATGGCAGCGAGCTTCATCTTCTGGTTGTCGGTGATGGTGTAGCCGCTCTCGTCGCCGAGCACGATCACCGAGGCCGCGGCGGCCACGCCGAAGGCCGCGGCGATGGCGAAGGAGCGCCGGGCGAGCGGAAGGTTGCGCCCGCGCAGGATGTAGAGCGCCGAGACGCCGAGCACGAAGGCGGCGCCGCAGACATAGCCGGCCGACACGGTGTGGACGAACTTGGCCTGGGCGGTCGGGTTGAACAGCACCGCCACGAAGTCCGTCACCTCCATGCGCATGGTGTCGGGGTTGAAGGCCGCGCCGACCGGATGCTGCATCCAGCCGTTGGCGATCAGGATCCAGAGGGCGGAGAAATTGCTGCCGAGCGCGACCAGCCAGGTCACCATCAGGTGGGCGCGCGGCGACAGCTTGTCCCATCCGAAGAAGAACAGGCCGACGAAGGTGGCCTCGAGGAAGAAGGCCATCAGCCCCTCGATCGCGAGCGGCGCGCCGAAGATGTCACCGACGTAATATGAGTAATAGGCCCAGTTCATGCCGAACTCGAACTCCATGGTGATGCCGGTCGCAACACCCAGAGCGAAGTTGATGCCGAACAGGAGGCCCCAGAACTTGGTCATGTCGCGCCAGACCTGACGGCCAGTCATGACGTAGACCGTCTCCATCATGGCGATGAGGACGGACAGGCCGAGCGTCAGCGGGACGAACAGGAAATGATACATCGCCGTCAGTGCGAACTGCAGGCGCGACAGATCGACGAGCAGGGGGCTGATCACGCGGCGCTCCTTTCCGGGCTGCCACGGTCTAGCCGGACGGGCGGCGCCGCTTCATTGATCCGGGTCAAAGCAGGCTGTC
>DASZVN010000072.1:0-11945 GCA_035547055.1 Hyphomicrobiales bacterium | reverse complement strand
GCCTCTCTGGACTTGCAGCGACCCGGCGCCGCGATGCCGTCCCCATCCTGACAAGACGGCAACACGAGTTCGTGTTGACGGCCCTCGACGGCCCACCTAGCATCGCCGCAAAACAAGCTTGGGGTGCGTCGCAGCGTCGATGCCCCCGCCGCCGTCAACGGGAGGATAGGACCCATGCGTTTGACGCTCGCTGCCGCCACCGCGGCCGCAACCATGATGATGCTGGCCGGAAGCGCGCACGCGCAATATTCCGACGGCAAGATCAAGCTCGGCGTGCTCGACGACTTCTCCGGGCAGTACTGCACCGGCGACTGCAAGGGCCCGCTGGTCGCGACCCAGATCGCGGTCGACGAATTCGGCGGCAAGATCAACGGCGTCCCGATCGAGGTGATCCACGGCGACCACCAGAACAAGCCGGACATCGGCGTGTCGCTGGCCGAGCGCTGGTACGACCGCGACCAGGTCGACGTCGTGCTCGACGTGGTCAACTCGGCGGTCGCGCTTGCGGTACAGAACGTTGCCAAGCAGCGGGGCAAGGCGGTGCTCTACTCGATGGCCGGCTCAGCCGACCTCACGGGCAAGCAGTGCGCCCCAGAGAGCGCGGCCTGGACCTACGACACCTACCAGTTCGGCAAGTCGATCGGCGAGGCCGTGCCGTATCTCGGCAAGAAGTGGTTCATCCTCGGCGCCGACTACAATTTCGGCCACCTGCTCGCGTCGGCGACCAAGGCCAATGTCGAAGCGGCCGGAGCCAAGGTGGTAGGAACGGTGTTCCATCCGTTCGGCGCGTCGGACATGTCGTCGTTCATCCTGCAGGCGCAGTCCTCGGGTGCCGACGTCCTGGTGCTGGCCGACGCCGGCGGCGACCTCACCAACGCCATCAAGGCCGCGAACGAGTTCGGGCTCATCGCCGGCGGCATGAAGGTGGTGCCGCTCAGCCTCGACCTGCCGTTCATCGAGAATGCCGGCGGCCTCAAGGCCGTGAAGGGCATGATGATGACCCTGCCCTGGTATCCCGGCGCCAACCCGCCGGCCTCGGAAAAGTTCGCCGAGGAGTACCAGAAGCGCGAGAAGACGCTGGCGCCGTACCTGCAGGCCGGCCTCTATTCGGCGGTGCGCACCTATCTCCTCGGGGTGCAGGCGACCAAGACGGACGCCCCCAAGAAGGTCTTCGCCTGGATGCAGAACCACGTGGTCGACGACGCCTTCACCAAGCACGGCGTGCTGCGGCCCGACGGGCGCATGGTGCACGACGTCTATCTCGTGCAGGTGAAGTCGCCCGAAGAGTCGAAGGGCCCCAACGACCTCGCCAAGCTGATCGCCACGATTCCCGGCGACAAGGCGTTCCGGCCGCTGGACCAAGGTGGCTGCCCGACGGTCGAGGCCAAGAAATAGGTCGGGACGCCCCCGCAGCCGCCGTCATGGCCGGGACGCGGCCCGGCCTGCGCCGCTTGCGCAGACCGAGCCGCACCCGGCCATCCGCGACCTCTTCGGGGCTGACGCTCTGAACGCCTGGATGCCCGGCCCCGGCCGGGCATGACGGGGATGCTATCTTTCCGGATCACCTGATGAGCGACGACAGCATCCTTCTCCGCACCGAGGCGCTGACCAAATCGTTCGGCGGCTTCGTCGCCGTGCAGGGAGTGAGCCTCGACATCCGGCGCGGCTCGATCCACGCCCTGATCGGGCCGAACGGCGCCGGCAAGACCACCTATTTCAACCTTCTGACCCGCTTCCTGCCGGCGACCAGCGGGCGCATCCTCTACAAGGGCACCGACATCACCGCCACGACGCCGCATCAGGTGGCGTGCATGGGCATCGTCCGCTCGTTCCAGATCTCGGCGGTGTTTCCCCACCTGACCGTGCTGGAGAACGTCCGCGTCGCGCTGCAGCGCCGCCGCGGCGGCAATTTCGCCTTCTGGCGCTCCGATTCCGTTCTGTCCGAGCTCGACGACCGCGCCCGCGCCCTTCTCGCCGATGTCGGGCTCGAGGCCCAGGCCGGGCTGATCGCGGCCGACCTCCCCTATGGCCGCAAGCGCGCGCTCGAGGTCGCGACCACGCTCGCGCTCGATCCCGAGCTGCTCCTGCTCGACGAGCCGACCTCGGGGATGGCGCATGAGGATGTCGGCCGCATCGTCGAGCTGGTCCGCCGCGTCGCCAAGAACCGCACCGTGCTCATGGTCGAGCACAATCTCTCGGTCGTCGCCGATCTATCCGACCGCATCACCGTGCTGAACCGCGGCCAGATCCTCGCCGACGGCACCTATGCCGAGGTATCGAAGAACCCGGCCGTGGTCGAGGCCTATGTAGGAACCGCCCATGGCTGAGCCGCTGCTCGCGATCAAGGACCTCCACGGCTTCTACGGCGAGTCCCACGTGCTGCAGGGCGTGGGACTGTCGATCGAGCCCGGCGAGGTGGTGACGATCGTCGGCCGCAACGGTGCCGGCAAGACGACGACGCTCCGCGCCATCATGGGCATCCTGCGCGAGCGCCGCGGCTCGATTTCGGTCGCGGGCGTCGAGACGGTGAAGATGCCGCCCGAGCGCATCGCCCGGCTCGGCGTCGGCTACGTGCCCGAGGAGCGCGGCATCTTCGCGAGCCTGAACGTCGCCGAGAACCTGATGCTGCCGCCGATCCTCGCGCCGGGCGGCATGACGGTGGAGGAGATCCACCGCCTGTTCCCCAACCTCCGCGAACGGGCGCGGAGCCCGGGCAGCAAGCTCTCCGGCGGCGAGCAGCAGATGCTGGCGATCGCCCGCATTCTGCGCACCGGAGCGAAGTTCCTTCTGCTCGACGAGCCGACCGAAGGCCTCGCGCCGGTCATCGTGCAGCAGATCGGCGAGGTCCTGGCGGCGATCCGCGCCAAGGGGCTGACGGTGCTCCTGGTCGAGCAGAACCTCCATTTCGCGACCTCGGTCGCCGACCGCCACTACGTCATGGATTCCGGCCGCATCGTCGACATGATCCCCCGCGCCGACGTCGCCCGGAGCATGGCGCGCCTGGAGGAGTATCTCGGTGTTTAGCGCTGTGCCCCCTCCACCAGGCTTCGCATGGTCCCCCTCCCCCGCTTCGCGGGGGAGGAACCCGGCTGCGGTGCGGATCCTCCCCTGCACGAACTCGGGTGTTCCCGAGTTCGTCACTAGAGATCGCCAGTCGAGCAGGCTCGACTTGCGATCGGAGGAGGTGGCGAGCGCCGCGAGCCGGAGGGGGCCCGTAAGGCAGATCGAGCGCACCGGAGCCCTGCCATGTCGATGATGGCGCTGTTCGCGCAGCTCCTGGTCGGGCTCATCAACGGCTCGTTCTACGCCATGCTGAGCCTCGGGCTCGCGATCATCTTCGGCCTGCTCGGCATCGTGAACGCGGCGCAGGGCGCGTTCTACATGCTCGGCGCCTTCTTCTCCTGGATGCTGCTGCAATATCTCGGGGTCGGCTACTGGCCGTCGCTGATCCTGTCGCCCATCCTCGTCGCCATCGTCGGCATCGCGCTGGAGCGCACGCTGATCCGGCAGGTCTACAATCTCGACCATCTCTACGGCCTGCTCCTGACGCTCGGCCTGTTCCAGATCATCCAGGGGCTGTTCGTCTACTGGTACGGCACGGCGGGCCAGCCCTACCCGACCCCGCCGGGCCTGACCGGGGGGCACAATCTCGGCTTCATGTTCCTGCCGACCTATCGCGGCTGGGTGGTCGTCGCCTCGCTCACGGTCTGCTTCGGCACGTGGTGGGCGATCGAGAAGACCAGCCTCGGCGCCTATCTCCGCGCCGCGACCGAGAACCCCACCCTGGTGCGCGCCTTCGGCGTCAACGTGCCGATGCTGGTGACGCTGGCCTTCGGCGGCGGCATCGCGCTCGCCGGCTTTGCCGGCGTGCTGGCGGCACCGATCTACCAGGTCAACCCGCTGATGGGCGCCAACATCCTCACCATCGTCTTCGCGGTGGTGGTGATCGGCGGCTTCGGCTCGATCCTCGGCGCCATCGTCACCGGCCTCGTCCTCGGCGTGCTCGAAGGGCTGAGCAAGGTGTTCTATCCCGAGGCCTCCAACATGGTGATCTTCGCCATCATGATCGTGGTCCTGATGATCAAGCCGGCCGGCCTGTTCGGCAGGGAGCGCTGAGATGGCGATCGAGATCGGCACCGCCGCCCCGGCGGATACCGGCGACCGCGCCACCGCCTTGATCCTCGGCGCGATCGGGCTCGCGATCCTGATCGGCGCGCCCTTCGTGGTCTACCCGATCTTCCTGATCGACCTGCTCTGCATGGCGCTGTTCGCCTGCGCCTACAATCTCCTCATCGGCGGCGGCGGGCTGCTCTCGATC
The DNA here is from genome assembly GCA_035547055.1 of Hyphomicrobiales bacterium. GTDB lineage: Bacteria > Pseudomonadota > Alphaproteobacteria > Rhizobiales > Methylopilaceae > DASZVN01. The sequence continues at coordinate 7,627 of DASZVN010000072.1, read as the reverse complement.
GGCCATGCCGCGTTCTGGGGCGGCGGCGCCTACATCGCCGCCCAGTCGGCGAAGATCTGGGGCTTCAATTTCGAGTTCGCGATCCTCGCCGGCACCGCGACCGCCGCCTTCCTCGGCCTGATCGCCGGCATCGTCGCCATCCGCCGCAACGGCCTCATCTTCGCGATGGTGACGCTGGCGCTGTCGCAGGCGGTGTTCTTCCTGGCGCTGCGCCTGCCCTTCACCCACGCCGAGGACGGCATCCAGGCGGTGCCGCGAGGCTGGCTGTTCGGCGTCGTCGACCTTCGCAACAATCTCGCGATGTACTACGTCACCGCAGCGATCTTCCTCGCCGGCTTCCTCCTGGTGGCGCGGGTGTGGCACTCGCCGTTCGGCCAGGTGCTGCGCGCGATCAAGGACAACCAGCCGCGCATGGTCTCGCTCGGCTACCCGGTCGACCGCTACAAGCTGATGAACTTCGTCCTCTCGGCGACGCTCGCCGGGCTCGCCGGCTCGCTGAAGGCGGTCGCGCTCAGCCTCGCCACGCTGACCGACGTCGACTTCACCACCTCGATCGCGGTCGTGCTGATGGTGCTGCTCGGCGGCCTCGGCACGCTGATGGGCCCCGTGGTCGGCGCCGCGCTGATCGTCACCATGGACACCTATCTCTCCGGCATCGGCGTGCCGGTGCCGGTGGTGACGGGCGTGATCTTCGTGCTGATCATCCTGGTCTTCCGCCGCGGCATCGTCGGCGAGTTCGCCTATCACTGGCACAGGCTGCGGAGCCGGTAGCCTCCGCCTCCGCGCCCGCCTATAAGGGCCGCCTCGCACCCTTCTCGCGGAGGCAGGCTTGGATTTTTCCCAGGCGATCGACTGCGACATCCACCCGGCGCTGCCGACGACCGACGTGCTCCTGCCCTATCTCGACGACTATTGGCGCGAGATGGTGCCGAACCGCATGGTCGGCGACCTCACGCTCGCGAGCTACCCGCCCGCGGTCGCCATCTCCGGCCGCCCCGACTGGCGGCCCGAGAACAACCGCCCCGGCACCGATTTCGCCCTGCTGCAGCGCCAGGCGCTCGACGGCTTCGGCACGCGGCGGGCGATCTGCAACGTCGTCCACGGCGCCCCGGCGATGGTGAACGACGACTTCGCCGCCGCGCTCTGCCGCGCGATCAACGACTGGCTCGCCGCCGAATGGCTGGACCGCGATCCCAGGCTCCGCGCCTCGATCGTGGTGCCGTTCGAGAACGCCGAGCTTGCGGTCGAGGAGATCGAGCGACGCGCCCAGGATCGCCGCTTCGTTCAGGTGCTGATGCTGGCGATGGCCGAGCGCCCGCTCGGCAAGCGCAGCTACTGGCCGATCTACCAGACCGCCGAGCGCCATGGCCTCCCGATCGGCATCCATGCCGGCTCGACCGGGCGCAATCCCACGACGGCGCTCGGCTGGCCGAGCCATTTCATCCAGGACTACGTCGCCAACCAGCAGGCCTTCGCCGGCCAGCTCCTCAGCCTCGTCACCGAAGGCGTGTTCCGCCGCTTTCCGAAGCTGAAGGTGGTGCTGATCGAGTCCGGCTTCACGTGGCTGCCGCCGTTCCTGTGGCGCTTCGACAAGACCTGGCGCGGCATCCGCGCCGAGGTGCCCTGGGTCGACGAGCCGCCGAGCGAGACCGTGCTGCGCCAGGTCCGCCTGACGCTCCAGCCGGTCGACGCGCCGCCGACCGCGAAGCAGCTCCAGCGCGTCGTCGAGCACCTCGATTCCGACGAGATCCTGCTGTTCTCGACCGACTATCCGCACTGGCAGTTCGAGGGCGAGGAGGTGCTGCCCGACGCGCTCGACCCGGCGCTGGCCCGCAAGATCATGGTCGACAACCCCCGCGCCACCTATCTTAGGCTTCAGGAGGACTGACGCGATGAGCATGGACGTCCTGGAGCGCCCGGTCACGAGGCGCGAGGTCAAGGTCGGCATCGTCGATTGCGACATCCATCCGACGATGAACCGCCTGTCGGCGCTCTACCCCTATCTCGACGAGCGCTGGCATCGCCACATCGAGACCTTCGGCGTGCCGGTGCCGCAGGCCTTCGCCGCCGCCATGTCGTACCCGCGCTGGGGCCGCGACGGCGGCAACCGGCTGGACTCGCGGCCGCCGAACGGCGGCGCGCCGGGCTCCGACCTCGCCTTCATGCAGGAGCAGCACCTCGACCCCAACAATATCGAGCTCGGCGTGCTCCAGCCGATGCGGCCGCAGGCGATCAACCAGCGCAACATCGAGCTCGGCGTGGCGCTGGCCTCCGCGGTCAACGACTGGCAGGTCGCGACCTGGTGCGAGCCCGAGCCGCGGCTGAAGGGCTCGCTGATCGTGCCGCAGGAGGACCCTGCCGCGGCCATCGTCGAGATCGAGCGCCATGCCGGCAGCCCGCATTTCGTCCAGGTCGGCCTGTCGCCGCGCGGCATCGAGCCGCTCGGCCGCAAGCGCTACTGGCCGGTCTACGAGGCCGCCGAGGCGCACGGCATGCCGATCGGCATCCATGTCGGCGGCTTCAGCGGCCGCCCGCCGTCCAATCTCGGCTGGCACTCGTTCTACATCGAGGACCATCACCTCACCTCCGAGGCGATGCAGGCCCTGGTGATGAGCTTCGTGCTGGAGGGCGTGTTCGAGCAGTTCCCCCGCCTCAAGCTGGTCCTGATCGAGGGCGGCTTCGTGTGGTGCCCGTCGCTGTGCTGGCGGATGGACAAGAACTGGAAGATCCTCAAATCCGAGGTGCCGCACCTGAAGCGCGCGCCGTCGGAATATGTGCGCGAGCACATCTGGTTCACGACCCAGCCGGTCGACGAGCCGGCCGACCCGAGCTACCTCGCCGACATGATGGAATGGCTCGGCTGGGACCGCATCCTGTTCTCGACCGACTACCCGCACTGGGACTTCGACGACCCGAAGTTCGCCTTCAAGACACGGCTCGGCGAGACCGAGCGCAAGATGATCTTCCGCGACAACGCCCGGGCGCTCTACGGGGTGGCATAACCGCCGGCGTGCATCCTCCCCCCGTGAAACGGGGGAGGTGGCGAGCGCAGCGAGCCGGAGGGGGCCTTCCAGGTACGCGCCGCGCCCCCTCCACCATGCTTCGCATGGTCCCCCTCCCCCGCCTGCGACGGGGGAGGATCGCTGCCACCCTATGTCCCGAAATAGGCGCGGGAGATCTCCTCGACGCCGAAGCCGCCCGAGGCACCGGCGAGGCTGATGCGGCCTTCGAGCAGGCAATAGAGCCGGTCCGACACGCCGCTCGCGCGCACGACGTCCTGCTCGACCAGGACGATCGAGACGCCGCTCTCCCGGATCTCGCCGAAGCGGGCGTAGATGTCGTTGATGACGACCGGCGCGAGGCCGAGCGACAGCTCGTCGCAGAGGAGGAGGCGCGGATTGGCCAGGAGCGCGCGGCCGATCGCGACCATCTGCTGCTGGCCGCCCGAGACGCGCGTCGGGGACTGTCGCCGGAGCTTCGCCAGCATCGGGAACAGCGCGTAGACCCGCTCCAGCGTCCACAGTCCGGAGCGGCCGGCGGCCACGCCGATCAGGAGGTTCTCCTCGACCGAGAGCGAGGGGAACAGCCGCCGCCCTTCCGGCACCAGCGCGATGCCGCGCTTGGCGATGCGGTCGGCGCGCTCGCCGGCGATGTCCTCGCCGGCGAAGCGGATCGCGCCGCGCTTCGAGGCGAGCGTGCCGGTGATCGCGGCGAGGAGCGTCGACTTGCCGGCGCCGTTCGCGCCGATCACCGCCACCACCTCGCCCTCCTCGACCCGCAGGTCGAGCCCGAACAGCGCCTGGAAATCGCCGTAGAACGCCTCGAGCCGTTCGATCTCGAGCAGGCTCATCGACCTTCTCCGTCATGCCCGGCCCAAGGCCGGGCATCCACGAGTTTACGGATGGCCGCAACCTTAGTGAGTCGTGGATGGCCGGGACAAGCCAGGCCATGACGGCCGGTACGTGAGGACGTTCACGCCTTCTGCGGCATCGCGGCCGCGGCGACGGCGCTCTCGGCCGACCGGACGGAAGGGCCGCGCGGCCCGCCGGCCAAGGCCCGGCGGGCGATCGACTTCGGCACCTTCTCGGCGATGCCGAGAAGCTCTTCGCGGCGTGCCATCTCGGCCCAGATTTCGTCCGGCGAAACGCCGGCACCGGCCCAGAGCACGACGAGGTTGTAGAGGAGATCGGCGCTTTCGCGGACCAGGGCCTCATGCTCGCCGGCGACGGCACAGAGCGAAACCTCGACCGCCTCCTCGCCGACCTTCTTCGCCATCTTGGCGATGCCTTCCTGCATCAGCTTGGCGGTGCGGGACTGCGCCGGACTGAGGCTGCGGGCACCGACCACGCGCTGGAACAGGTTTTCGATGGGCTGGGACATGGCAGAAGTCGCGACGCGGGAGCCTAAGGAAGTTATTAGTCTCAAGATACACGCAATACAGATTCTCGCAAGAAGTCCCGTAGCTTGCGCCGCGAGTCAAAAACGGCGGTAGAGCAGCCGCGCCAAAGGGCGGATGGCATCGAGGAGAGCCCGGCGCGCGGCTTCCAATCCGGCGATGAGAGCGAAGGGCAACGGGCCCTCGGGATGCGCCGCCACCAGCCAGTCGAACATCTCGATGCGGTCGGGCCACAGCCGCTCGATCATCGGGTGGCGCGGCACGGCAAGCGAATCCGTCAGGCGAAGCTCGGGATCGGCGAGGAGGTGCGCGGTCAGCTCGCGGGTGAGCAGCGTGCCGGGCGAGAAGCGGGCGAGGGTCTCGTCATAGGCGGTCTTGAAATAGAACGCGCGGCCGCGGCTCGCCAGCACGATCGCGCCGGCGATCGGGCGGCCGTCGCACCGAAGCAGCACGACCCGCATGCCGCCCCGCGGCGCCAGCGCGGCGGCGGCGGCGCGGACGAAGGCGCCTTCGTCGTCACGGGCGGCGAGCGCGGTGCCGCGGCGGCCCTTCCAGCCGGCGCGCTCGAGCCCGAGAAAGGCTTCGAGCGCCGGCTCGACCTCGCCCGGCCGGGCGGCGACCGCGAGCGTGACGATGCCCTCGTCGCCGAGCCGCCGGCGCAGCCGGCCGAGCTCCTTGACCGTCTTGTGGCGGACGAGATGGTCGAGCTTGGCTTCGCTGCCGTGGCGGAGCGCGGCGCGGTGGTGCACGGCGAAGCGGCGGGCCGGCAGCCCGGCCGCGGCGGCCGCCCGCGCCAGCGCCGAGGCGGCGGGCCCCGCACCGAGGAAGGGCACCGCCAGCGCCATGGTCCCGGCGCCGGCGGCGTCGGCGATCAGCGCGGCGGCGGCGCGGTCGGCGGCGGCACGGTCGAGAAGCGGCGTCGCGAACGGCGCATAGGACGGGACCACCACGCCGACCGGCAGCGGCACGAGATAGCGCCAGCGGCTTCGGCGGACGAGCCACAGGCCGACGAGCCGGCGGCCGCCCGCATCGGCAGACCAGGCGAGGATGGCGCGGGTGCCGCGGTGGCGCCTGAGCCGGAGCGCCGGCAGCGCGACCGCCGGCTCATAGAACACGTTGGGCTCGACGGCATTGGCTGCGAGCGCCTCCCAGGCCGGGAGGTGGCGCGCCAGCGCCGCGGCGTCGACATCCTCGACCGCGATGCCGCCCACCACGGGCCGCCGCACCGCTTCGCCGCCGGCGAAGACGAACAGGTCGAGGCCGAGCCGGCGCCGCGCGATCGCGTGCAGGCAGGCGGTTTCGGCGACGAAGGCGAGCGACGTCGCCGTCGCAGCGCCGAGCGCGCCGAGCCGCGGGATCAGGAGGATGTTGAGCGCCATGTTGAGCACGAAGACGCCGCCATAGACCACGGCGCCGGCGCGCTGCTGGCCCGTCATCGACAGGAGCCGCTCGGCCGGCCCGATCGCGGCGCGCGCGAGGAGGCCGACCGCGAGCACCGGGAGCAGCACGAAGCCGGCCTCGAACTCGGGGCCGAACAGCCAGAGCAGCGGCTCGCCGAGCGCGATCAGGACGATGGCGAGGCCGAGCGAGGGCCAGAACGTCCGCCGCGCCGCGGCATGGGCAGCGCGGCTGAGGCCGACGCGATCGCCGGCCGCGGCGAAATGGGCGAAGCGGTGCGCGCTCGACGCCGCGGCTGCGAAATAGATGAAGCTCATCACCGCCATGATCTTGGTGGCGGCGAAATAGATGCCGACCTCGGCGGAATCGGCGAAGCGGTCGAGCACCAGGACGTCGGTATAGGTCAGGAGGGCATAGAACCCCTCGACGACGACGACCGGCAGCGCCACCGCGAGCCAGCCGCGCGGATCGGCACGGACGGCGCCGCGGCCGACCCGGCCGGCGAGCCGGCGGTTCAGTGCGAGCGCGTGGAACGCCGCCGTCGCCCACAGCGCCGCGAGGGTCGCCGCCATCGCGATCTCGGCGGTCGCAGGCGCGGCGAAGAGCGCGAGGGCCGCGAGGGCGAGGAGCGTCAGGACCGGCCGCACCAGGAAGGTCGGCACGAGGCCGAGATCGGCCCAGTCGTAGGAGCGGGCGATGCCGTCCTGCACGTCCATCAGCACCATCGCCGGCAGGCAGGCCAGCGCCAGCACCAGCGGCCAGCGCATCGCGGCTTCGACCAGCCCGTGGTCGAACCACACCACCGCGATCGCGACGAGCGTCAGGCCCGCGGCGACGCCGACGGCGAGGAGCCGGCCCCAGCGCAGGAAGCCGCGGAGAGCGGCGGCATCGCCGCGGCCGGCATATTCGGGAATGAAGCGCTGTGCCGCGCTCGGCAGGCCGATGCCGGCGACATTGCTCAGCACCAGCAGCCAGACCCAGGCATAGACGTAGCCGCCGTAGTCCTCGCCGCCGAGCCAGCGGGCGAGGCCGATCTGGAGCGCGAAGGCGAGGGCGGCGTTGACGGCGCGAAGCACGACGGTCGCGCCGAACAGGCGGCGGGTGCGGCCGCGCTGGCTGTCGTCGCTCAAGAACGCGCGCAGGGCCCCCCAGCCGCGCGCGAGGCCCGCGGGCGCGGATGCGGCCGTCTCGGCCCGCTCGCTCGCCTGCACCATCCCGATCCTGTTCCGTCGGCTGCGGAAATATCAGGGCGGGCTTAAGAAACCGTCGCCCCGGACGGAGAATCCCGGGCGTCGGACCACCCGATTACGCCGCCTCCGCCAGGCGGCGGAGGATGGTCGTGGCGCCGGCGTCGGCGGGGAAGAACGATTCCACCGCGAGCTCGGCCGGCGTCACCTCGGCCGCGGTGCCGAAAACCGTCGTCGTCGAGATCAGGTTGAGGATGCCGGCCTCGGTGACGAGGCTGAGCGGCACGACCACGCCGGCCTCCGCGGCGGGCGGCGGGCGGCGGTCGCGCACGGCGCCGGCGACCGGATAGTCCCGAAGCTCGTCCAGGAGCGCGGCCAGCACCGGGTCCGCGGTGGCATCGGCCTCGCGGCGGAGGCGCTGCAGGAGGTGCTGGCGCCACTCCGCGAGATTGGCGATGCGCGGCGCGAGGCCGGCCGGATGCAGGCTCAGGCGGAGCACGTTCACCGGCGGCTTCAGGAGCGCCGGGTCGGACCCGGCGATGAGGCGGCCGATCGCCGAATTGGCGGCCAGCAGCGTCCAGTGGCGGTCGACCGCGAGGGCGGGAAAGGGCTCGTGAGCCTGAAGCAGGCGCTCGACCGCCTGCCG
>DASZVN010000071.1:0-2090 GCA_035547055.1 Hyphomicrobiales bacterium | reverse complement strand
CCCCGATCGTCGCTCGGGCCCGGGTGATGGGATAGGGCCTGTAGGGTGGGCATCGGCACCGCCGATGCCCACGTCGGGCGCCGCCGTGGCATGCTGCGCATGCCCACCCTACGGTTCCTGCACCCTTCGCTGTGACGGGGTTGGCTCAGCGAAAATCGCGGCTCTTGAGGCGGAGGGAGCGGTCCGCGCCGGGGCCGGGCGGATCGATGCCGGCCGGGCCGAGCGAAAAATCGGTCTCGCCGCGCTGAAGGCGGTGCAGCACGGCGGTCCAGTCGTCGAGGCGCCGGCTGATGATGTGGATCACCCCGCTCGCACGCTGCATCCGCCCGGCGACGGCGAGGAGCCGCGCGCCATAGACCGCGCGGCGATGGCGCTCGACCAGCTTCGGCCAGACGACGAGGTTGGCGCTCCCGGTCTCGTCCTCGATGGTCATGAAGATGGTGCCCTTGGCGGTCCCCGGCCGCTGGCGGAACAACACGAGGCCGGCGAGCGAGACGAAGGCGCCGTCGGGCAGCGCCTGGAGATCGGCGGCGGTGACGAAGCCCCGCGCCGTGAGCGCCCCGCGCAGGAAGCTGATCGGGTGGCGCTTCAGGCTGAGGCCGGTCGCGATATAGTCCTCGGCGACGCTCTGGCTCGCCGGCAGCGCCGGCAGGGCCTCGGCGCCGTCATGGCCGTCGCGGGCGGCGGTGTCGGCGGCGGCGAACAGCGGCAGCGTCTCGTGGTCGAGCCCGCCGAGCGCCCACAGCGCCTGCCGGCGGTCGAGCCCGAAACAGGCGAAGGCGTCGGCCTCGGCGAGGAGGCGGAGCTTCGCCGGGCCGAGCCCGCTCCGCCGCGCGAAGGCCGCGATCGAGCCGTAGCCCGCGCCGCGGTTTTTCTCGATGTCCTTGGCATCCTTCTCGCTGAGGCCCGCGACCAGACGAAAGCCGAGCCGGACGGCGAAGGTGTTGTTACCGTCATTGTGAGGAGCGGAGCGACGAAGCAATCCGGAAGCGGCATGCACCTGCGTCTGTGGCCTCCGGATTGCTTCGCTCCGCTCGCGATGACGGGCTTCCTCGCATGAAGTCGCCTTTTCCAGCTCATGGTCCCATCCGCTCCGCTCGACGTCGATCGGGCGGACCTCGACGCCGTGGGCACGGGCATCGCGGACGAGCTGGGCCGGAGCGTAGAAGCCCATCGGCTGGCTGTTCAGGATGGCGACGCAGAACGCGGCCGGATAACGCTGCTTGATGAAGGCCGAGATATAGACGAGGTGGGCGAAGGCGACGGCGTGGCTCTCGGGGAAGCCGTAGGTGCCGAAGCCCTTGATCTGCGAGAAGCAGCGCGTCGCGAACTCGTGCTTGTAGCCCCGCTCGACCATGCGGCCGACGAAGCGCTCCTCGAACCGGGCGATGTCGCCGGCCTTCTTGAAGGTTGCCATGGCGCGGCGGAGCTGGTCGGCCTCGGCCTCGGTGAACTTGGCGGCGACCATGGCGAGGCGCATGCACTGCTCCTGGAACAGCGGCACGCCCTTGGTCTTCTCCAGCACCCCGCGCAGCTCCTCGTGGGGATAGTCGACCGTCTCCAGCCCGTCGCGGCGGCGGAGATAGGGGTGGACCATGTCGCCCTGGATCGGCCCCGGCCGGACGATCGCGACCTCGATGACGAGGTCGTAGAAATCCTTCGGCTTGAGGCGCGGCAGCATGCTCTGCTGCGCCCGGCTTTCGACCTGGAACACGCCGATCGAATCCGCGCGGCCGAGCATCTCGTAGACGGCCTCGTCCGTCGGCTCCATGTCCATCGCCAGCTCGACGCCATAGTGGGCCTTCACGAGGTCGCGGGCCTTGCGGATGCAGGTCAGCATGCCGAGCGCGAGCACGTCGACCTTGAGCATGCCGAGCGCGTCGATATCGTCCTTGTCCCAGGGGATGATGGTGCGGTCTTCCATTGCCGCGTTCTCGACCGGCGCCAGCTCGTCGAGCCGCCCGCGCGCGATGACGAAGCCGCCGGGATGCTGCGACAGATGGCGGGGAAAGCCGATCAGCGTGCCGGCGAGCTCGAGCGTCAGCGCGAGGCGGCCGTCCTCGGGATCGAAGCCGGCCTCGCGGACGCGG
>DASZVN010000070.1:0-16251 GCA_035547055.1 Hyphomicrobiales bacterium | reverse complement strand
GTGATCGAGATCGCGGCGCTGCGCGGCCCGCCGCCGAAGACCGGTGCCGACGGCCTCCGCGCCGCCCTTGCCGAAGGCCGCCGCCGTGCCGGCGAGGATCGCCACGCCCACCCCGCGCTCCGCCGCATCCGCACCTGGGAATGGGACGCCGCGGCGCAGCACCTCGACCGCCTCGCTGCCGCGCTCGCCCCCCTGTGCGCGCTCGGCAACGGCCAGACCACCCTTGCGGCGCTCGCTGCGGCGCATGCGGAGGCGCTGGCGGCAGTCGCCGACGACGGGCTCGACTGCGACGCCGTGCTGGCCGTCCTCGATGCCATCACCGCCGCCGAGGGCAGCGACATGCCGATCGCGCTCGCGGAATATCCGGCTCTGATCACCCGCCTCCTCGCGGCCGAGACGGCGCGGCGGCCGGCCTCGGCCGAGGCCCGCGTGGTGATCCTCGGCACGCTCGAATCCCGCCTCCTCGCGTTCGACCGCGTCGTACTCGGCGGCCTGGTCGAGGGCATCTGGCCGCCGGCCGCGCACAACGACCCGTGGCTGTCGCGGCCAATGCGCAAGGAGCTCGGCCTGCCGCCGCCGGAATGGCGGATCGGCCTTTCCGCCCACGACTTCCAGGAGATGCTGGGCAACTGCGATGTCGTGCTGACCTGGTCGGCCAAGGCCGACGGCGCCCCCACGGTGCCGGCGCGCTGGCTGCAGCGCCTCGCGGTCGTCGGCGGCCGGGCCTGGGTCGACGCGCTGGCCCGCGGCGAGGCTGCGATCGCGCTCGCCCGCGGGCTCGACGCAGTCGAGGCCGTCACGCCGCTCGGCGAGCCGGTGCCGGCGCCGCCACTCGCGCTCCGCCCGAACCGCCTCTCGGTGACGGCGATCGAAACCTTGATCCGCGACCCCTACGCCATCTATGCCCGCCACATCCTCCACCTCGAGCCGCTGGAGCCGGTGGCCGCGCCGCCGGATGCGGGCGACCGCGGCGAGATCATGCACGCGGCCTTCGCCCGCTTCGTCGCCGAGGGCATCGACCCGCTGGCGCCGGATGCCGGGGCGCGCCTCATCGCGATCGGCGAAGCCGAATTCGCGCCGCTCCGCGACCGGCCGGAAATCCTGGCGTTCTGGTGGCCGCGCTTCTGCCGCGCCGCGACCTGGTTCCTGGGCTGGTCGCGCGGCCGCGCCGCCGAAGTCGCCACCAGCATCGTCGAGCAGAGCGGGCGCTTCGCCTGGACGACCGTGGCCGGCCGCGAGTTCGCCCTGACCGCCCGTGCCGACCGCTTCGACCAGCTCGCCGACGGCACGCTCGCGGTGATCGACTACAAGACCGGGCGGGCCGCGACCGTGAAGGAGGTTGCCGCCGGCATCGCCCCGCAACTGCCGCTCGAGGCGGCGATGGCGATGGCGGGCGGCTTCCCCGGCGTGCCGCCCGCCGACGTCTCGGACCTGATCTATGTCCGCCTCTCCGGCGGGCGCGAGCCCGGCTGCGCGGTGCCGGTCGCCGACGGCCGCGCCGGGCCGCTCGCGGCGGAGGCGCTGGCGGGCGCCCGCGAGCTGATCGACCGCTACGAGGACGAGGCGTTTCCCTACCGCTCGCTCCGCCACCCGCTGTTCCGCTATCGCGACGGCGGGCCCTACGAGCACCTCGCCCGCTTCCAGGAATGGGCGCGCACCAGCGAGGAGGAGGACGAGCCGTGAGCGGTCCGAAGCTGGCCCCGAGCGCGGAAACCGCCGAGCGCCAGCGCCTCGCTTCCGATCCGGCGGCTTCTGCCTGGGTCGCGGCCAATGCCGGCTCGGGCAAGACCACGGTGCTGGCGCGCCGGGTGGTGCGGCTGCTGCTCGCCGGCGCCGCGCCGGGGCGCATCCTCTGCATCACCTTCACCAAGGCCGCCGCCGCCAACATGGCGAACAAGGTGTTCGACACCCTGGCGCGGTGGACCCGGTTCGACGACGACGAGCTGCGGCGCGCGATTGCGGAAGTCGAAGGGCGGGAGCCAGGCGGCGCGCTGCTGGTCCGGGCGCGGCGGCTCTTCGCCGAGGCGCTGGAGACGCCGGGCGGGCTCAAGGTGCTGACCATCCATGCGCTGTGCGACCGGGTACTGCACCAGTTCCCGTTCGAGGCCAACGTGCCGGTCGGGTTCGCCGCGCTCGACGAGCGCGCGGCTGACGAGCTGATGGCCGAGGCGCAGGCGAGCGTCCTGGCCGAAGCCGCGGAGCGACCGGACGGCGCCCTCGGCCGGGCGCTGGCGACGCTCGTGATCGACTGCTCCGACATGGCGATTCGCGACGGCCTGAGGGAAGCGGTCGCCGAACGCGCGCTGCTTCGCCGGCTCGCCGCCGGCGGCGACCTCGCCGACATCGGCCGGCGTCTTTCGGCCGCGCTCGGCATCGGCGCGGACGATGACGTCGACGCCCTCGACGCCGAGGTCCTCGGCGGAGCCATCCCCGAGGCGCGCTGGCCGGAGCTGGCGAGCTGGCTGCCGAACCACAGCGGCAAGTGCCTCGCGGAGGCAGAGGCGACCGCCGACCCTACCACCAAGCGCGCGCTCTATATCGAGACCTTCTTCACCGCCGGCGGCACGGGGGCGCTGCGCGCGCCCCCGACCGACGCCGCGCGCAAACGGCGGCCCGATCTCGCCGCCCTGGTCGACGCCGAGCGCGACCGCCTGCCGCCGCTGCTCGACCGCCGCAAGGCCGCCGCCTGCCGCGACCGCAGCCTCGCCCTGATGCGCCTCGCCGAGGCGGTGCGCCGCCGCTACGAGGCCGCGAAGGCGCGGCGCGGGGCGCTCGATTTCGCCGACCTGATCGAGCGGACGCGGGCGCTGCTCGGCCGCTCCGACGCCGCCTGGGTGCTTTACAAGCTCGACGGCGGGCTCGACCACGTCCTCGTCGACGAGGCGCAGGACACCTCGCCCGAGCAATGGGACATCGTTCGCCGCCTGACCGCAGAGTTCGTCGCCGGCGCCGGGGCGCGGCCCGGGCAGCGCACCGTGTTCGCGGTCGGCGACGAGAAGCAGTCGATCTTCTCCTTCCAGGGCGCGGCGCCGGCCGAGTTCGCCGAAACCCGCCGCCGCTACGCCGCGGACTTCGCCGCGCTCGGCGCCGATTTCCACGCCCTCGACCTCACCCAGTCGTTCCGCTCGACGGCGCCGGTGCTGGACGCCGTCGACCGCGTCTTCTCGCGCGAGGCGGCCTATTCGGGCCTGTCGTCGGACCGGGTGGCGACGGTCCACCAGCCGGCGCGGCAGGACGGCGGCGGCAGCGTTGTCCAGTGGGAGGTCACGACCGTCCCGTGGACGCAGAAGCCGGCACGGGCCTGGGACCTGCCGGTGGATGTCGGCGGCGCCGGACAGCCCGTCCACGTGCTCGCCGAGCGCATCGCGAAGGAGGTGCGGAGCTGGCTCGACGGCTCGGGCGCGCTCAAGGCCGATCCGGGCGACGTGCTGATCCTGGTCCGCACCCGCGGCACGCTGTTCGACGCCATCCTGAAGGCGCTGAAGGGCGCGGACGTGCCGGTCGCCGGGGCTGACCGCCTCGACGTCACCGCCCATATCGCGGTGCGCGACCTCCTCGCGCTTGCCGACGTGCTGCTGCTCCCGGACGACGACCTCGCGCTGGCCGCGGTGTTGAAGAGCCCACTGTTCGGCTTCGACGACGGCGACCTGATCCGCCTCGCGCCCCATCGTCGCTTCTCGCTGTGGAAGGCGCTCGCCCAGGCCGGCACGGAGGAGCCGCGCTATGAAGCGGCCGCCGCCCGTCTCGTCCGCTGGGCCGCGGAGGCGCCGCGGACGTCGCCGTTCGACTTCTTCGCCCGCCTGCTCGGCGCCGAGGGCGGCCGCCGCGCGTTTCGCGGCCGGCTCGGCGGCGAGGTGGACGACCCGCTCGACGAGTTCCTCCGCCTCGCGCTCGATTTCGCCGGCACCGCGACGCCGAGCCTCTCCGGCTTCGTCCTGTGGATGCGGGCGGCGCCGGCGGTGATCAAGCGCGACCTCGATGTCGCACCCGCCGCGGTGCGGGTGATGACGGTGCACGGCGCCAAGGGCCTCGAGGCGCCGATCGTGGTGCTGGCCGATCTCGGCGCCCCCGACAATGGCCGTCACGACCCCAAGGTCTTCCACCTGCGCGAAGCCAGCGCTCCGCCCATGGCCCCCGATCTCCTCGCCTTCGCCTCGGTCGTCGCGGCCGATCCGGCGGCGCTCGCCCAGGCCCGGACCGATGCCCGCGCCCGCGCGCTCGACGAGCACCGGCGGCTCCTCTACGTGGCGCTGACCCGGGCGCGCGACCACCTGATCGTCGCCGGCCACGGCCGCAACACCAAGAACGGCGGCCCGAACGTCCCGCCGTTATCGTGGTACGGGCTCGTCCGCGACGGGCTCCAGGGCCACGAGGTGCTGCCGCCGGCCGCCCCCGTGCCCCCCACCGCGCCGGAGCTGCCGCTCGCCGGCATCAGCCCGCCGCCCTGGCTCGGCCGGCCGCTGGCCGTCGAACCCGGCTTGGCGCGCCTCCGCCCGTCGGACCACGCGCCGCGCGACCGCCGCCAGCGCCTCGCCCGCCCAGGCGGCGAGGAGGGTCGCCAGCGTGGCCTCCTGATCCATCTGCTGCTGCAGAAGCTGCCCGACCGGCCGCCCGCCGAGCGCGAGGCGTTCGGCCTCGCCCTCCTCGCCCGCGACGGTGGCGACTGGCCGGCTGACCGCCGCGGCGAGCTCATCGCCGAGGCGCTGGCCCTGATGGCGCGCCCGGATCTCGCCGCCGTCTTCACCGCCGGGGGCATGAGCGAGGTCGCCCTCGCGGGCCGAATCGTCGGCCCCGACGGCATGCCGTTCCGGGTCTCGGGCCGGCTCGACCGGCTGGTCGACGACGGCACGACGCTGCACCTCGTCGACTTCAAGACCGACCGGCCGGTGCCGGCCGCGGTCCCGGACGCCTATCGGCGCCAGCTCGCCCTCTATGCCCGCCTCCTCACGGCGGCCTGGCCCGGCCGCGCTGTGCGGGCGTCGCTGCTCTGGACCGCGACCGGCCAACTCGTGGACCTGCCTGAGGAAACCCTGATCGCCGCGCTCGACAATCTGATCGGGGCGTGAGGCGACCCGCGCTTGACGCCCGCGGGGGTGGTTCCTAGCTTTCCGGCACAACGAGCCGGCCGTCCCGGCGGCTCCGAACGAGGTCAGCCATGGCAACCGTGAAGACGACCGACGCCAGCTTCGAGCAGGACGTGATCAAGTCTTCGACGCCCGTCGTCGTCGATTTCTGGGCGGAGTGGTGCGGCCCGTGTCGCATGATCGGCCCGGCGCTCGAGGAGATCGCCGATTCCCTCGACGGCAAGGTCAAGATCGCCAAGCTGAACGTCGACGAGAACCAGAACGTGCCCTCGACCTACGGCATCCGCTCGATCCCGACGCTGATGCTGTTCAAGGACGGCCAGCTCGTCTCCAATCACGTCGGCGCTGCCCCCAAGGCCCGCCTCGAGCAGTGGATCAAGAGCGCGATCTGAGTTCGCCCTCCCGTCCGGCCGGCCTCTGTCATCCCGGACGCGCGCAGCGCGATCCGGGATCTGGCGGCAAGCGCTGGGCCGGGACCCGGATCCCGGCTCTCGCCTTTGGCTCGGCCGGGATGACACCCTGAGGCCAGACGCCGCGTAGGGTGTGCATCGGCAAGGCCACACCATCGGCGCCAGTGGTGCGCATGCTGCGCATGCACACCCTACGCCCCCTCCGCCCGTGTTGGCGCCCCGCCGGGCGGGGTCTATAAGCCCCGGAGAGCGTACAGGGGATTGGGGCGATGGCCCACCAGTGGAGTCCGGAGAGTTGGCGGTCGAAGCCGATCGCGCAGGTGCCGGCCTATGCCGACGCCGCCGCGCTCGGCGCGGTCGAGGCGCAGCTCGCGACCTTCCCGCCGCTGGTCTTCGCCGGCGAGGCCCGCCAGCTCCGCCGCGACCTCGCCAAGGTCGCCGCCGGCGAGGCCTTCCTGCTCCAGGGCGGCGACTGCGCCGAGAGCTTCGCCGAGCATCGCGCCGACAATATTCGCGACTTCTTCCGCGTCTTCCTGCAGATGGCGGTGGTGCTGACCTTCGCCGGCTCCTCGCCGGTGGTGAAGGTCGGGCGCATCGCCGGCCAGTTTGCGAAGCCGCGTTCCTCCGACGAGGAGACCATCGGCGGCGTCACGCTGCCGAGCTATCGCGGCGACATCATCAACGACATCGCCTTCACGCCAGCCGGCCGCGCGCCCGATCCGCAGCGCCAGATCATGGCCTACCGCCAGGCCGCCGCGACGCTGAACCTGCTGCGGGCCTTCGCCACCGGCGGCTACGCCAATCTCGAGAACGTCCACCAGTGGATGCTCGGCTTCATCAAGGAGAGCCCACAGTCGAGCCGCTACGAGGAGCTGGCCGACCGCATCTCGCAGGCGCTCGCCTTCATGCGCGCCTGCGGGCTCGATCCCGAGGCCCATCCCGAGCTCCGCACGACCTCGTTCTACACCAGCCATGAAGCGCTGCTCCTCGGCTACGAGCAGGCGCTGACCCGGGTCGATTCGACCTCCGGCGACTGGTACGCCACTTCCGGCCACATGGTCTGGATCGGCGACCGCACCCGCCAGTGGGACCACGCCCATGTCGAGTTCTGCCGCGGCGTGAAGAACCCGATCGGCCTGAAATGCGGGCCGTCGCTGAAATCCGACGATCTGATCCGCCTGATCGACCTCATCTCGCCCGAGAACGAGCCCGGCCGCCTGACGCTGATCTGCCGCTTCGGCGCCGGCAAGGTCGGCGAACATTTGCCCGGCCTGATCCGCGCGGTCGAGCGCGAGGGCCGCAAGGTGGTGTGGTCGTGCGACCCGATGCACGGCAACACTGTCAAGGCCGGCAACTACAAGACCCGGCCGTTCGAGCGCATCATGTCCGAGGTCGAGGACTTCTTCGCGGTGCACCGCGCCGAGGGCACCCATGCCGGCGGCGTCCATATCGAGATGACCGGGCAGAACGTCACCGAATGCACCGGCGGCGCCCGCGCCATCAGCGAGACCGACCTCCAGGACCGCTACCACACCCATTGCGATCCCCGCCTCAACGCCGAGCAATCGATCGAGCTGGCTTTCCTGGTGGCCGAGGAGCTGAAGCGCGAACGCCGCCCGGCGAAGACGCGCAGCCCCGTCGCGGCGGAGTAGAGGAAATAGTCGAGCAATGCCGTCGTCATCCCGGACGCGCGAAGCGCGATCCGGGATCCGGTCATACGCGCCGCACCCAGTTCCCGGATCCCGGCTCTCCGCTTCGCTCCCGCCGGGACGACAAGTCAGGGGTCGACACCCATGCCCGCGGTCAAATCCCCTCGCCCTCCGCATAGGCCTCGCCGAGGGCGTTCTGGATGCGGGCGGCGGCAGCGGCGAGCTCGGGGCTCTCGCGGCGGCGCGGCCGGGCGGCGGCGATCCGCTCGTCGCGGACGATGCGGGCGGGGCGGCCGCCGAGCAGGACGACCCGGTCGGCGAGATAGACCGCCTCGGCGAGGTCGTGGGTCACGAACAGCACCGATTTCCGCGTCCGCGCCCACACCGCGAGAAGCTCGTCCTGGAGCGCCTGGCGGGTGATGGCGTCGAGCGCGCTGAACGGTTCGTCCATCAGGAGGAGGTCGGGATCGACGGCCAGCGCCCGGGCGAGGCCGACGCGCTGACGCTGGCCGCCGGAGAGCTGGCGCGGCCAGCGCTCGGCCTCGGCCGCGAGGCCGACCAGATCGAGCGCGGCGAGCGCCCGGGCTCGCCGCTCGGTGCGGCTCGCAACCAGTCCCTCCAGGCCTAACTCGACATTCCCGGCGACGCGCCGCCACGGCAGGAGGCGCGGGTCCTGGAACACCAGCGCCGTCGGCCGCCGCCCCGGCTCGGGCCGCGCCATCAGCCTGACTTCGCCCCCGCTCGGCGGCAGCAGGCCGGCGATGACGCGCAGCAGCGTCGACTTGCCCACGCCCGACGGCCCGACGACCGCGACGAAGCCTTCGCGCGGCACCGCAAGGTCGAGCCCCTCCAGCACGCGCTGGTCGCTCCCCGGAAAGGCGAGCGCAAGGCTGCGGAGCGCGACGATGGCGTCGCCGGTGCCCGCGTCGCTCACAGCATCCACGCCAGGGCCCGCCGGCTCAGCGCCTCGAAAAGAGCGTCGCAGAGCGAATAGAGCAGCGCGATCGTCAGCATGTAGAGCACGACGACGTCGGTCGCGAGGAGGCCCGAGGCGTCCATCATGCGCTGGCCGATGCCGGGAATGCCGAACAGCTCGGCCGCGACCACCGTCATCCAGCCCTGGCCGAGCCCGGCGCGGAGCCCGGACAGAATGCCCGGCGAGGCTGCCGGCAGCACCACCTTGACGAGGCGCGGGACGAGCGCGCCGTGGCCGAAGGCACGGGCCAGCTCGATCAGGTCGCGGTCGATCGCCTGCACCGCCGAGAGGCTGGCGAAATAGTTGATCCAGAACACCCCGATCGCGATGACGAAGGCGGCCGCGCCCTGGCTGATGCCGAACCAGATGATCGCGAACGGGATCCAGGCGAGCGGCGGGATCGGCCTGAGGATGCGCACGACGCCGCTGTGCAGGGCCGCGAAGCGCGGCGCCAGCGCCACCGTGACGCCGAGCGCGATGCCGAGCACGCTGCCGAGCGCGACGCCGGCGAAATAGTGCCCGAGGCTGTCGAGGACCGCGGCGCCCCAGTAGCCGTTCGCGATCTCGCTCGCGAGCGCGGCCGGCACCCGGCTCGGCGGCGGGATCAGCGTCGGGCCCATCAGCCCGCTCCGCGCCAGCGCCTCCCAGACGACGAGAAGGGCGACGACCCCGGCCGCCGGCAGCACCAGCGAGCGCAGCGCGCGGGGCATCATGGCCGGGGCGGTCGGCGGGCCATCGTCATTGCGAGGAGCGCAGCGGCGAAGCAATCCAGGGGCGGTCGGCGCCGGCGCCCGTTGCTCCTGGATTGCTTCGCTTCGCTCGCAATGACGGCTGGGGCATCGCGGAGGCTACTTCGTCGCGGCCTTGTAGAAGGACGGGTCGAACAGGGCGTCGAGGTCGACCTTGGTGGTGACGCCGAGCGACTGCTGGAAGGCGAGCAGCGCCTTGGTGGCGCCGACGATGATCTCGGGGTCGGCGACCGGCTGGGTCATCGGCGACTTCACCGCTGCCAGCATCACGTCCGGGGCGACGAGGCCGGCGCCGATCATCTTCTCGATGTCCTTCGCGGCCTCGTCGGGGTGCTCCTTGATGAATTTCGTCGCGCGGATGTGGAGCGCCACCAGCTTCTGCACCGCGTCGGCCTTGGCCTTGATGGTGCGCTCGCGCACGGCGACCACGGCGCCCGGCTGGTTGGGGAAGAGGTCGCTGCCGCGGACCAGGATCTTCGCGCCGGGATCGCGCTTCTGCACGATGGTCAGGATCGGCTCGAGGATCGAGGCAGCGTCGACCGAGCCGGCGAGCAGCGCCTGCTGCACCCGCTCCTCGCCCATGCCCACGATCTCGTAGTCGGCCGGCGCCACCTTGGCGGTCTTCTCCAGCCAGTAGCGGAGCACCGTGTCGGGGGTCGAGCCCTTCGGCAAGGTCGCGATCTTGACCGGGTGGCCGGTCGCCTTGTGGAAGGCGGCGAAGGCGGCCGCGGGCGAGGCCACGCCGCCGTAGCTCTTGGCGAGGTCGCCGCGGGCGATCAGCGCCACCTGGTTGACGCAGCCCGAGGCGACGACCTTGAGGTCGATGCCTTTCGAGCGGGCGACCACCGTCGGGCCGATGCCGACATAGGCGGCGTCGAACTTGCCCGACGCCAGCGCCTGCACCTCGGCGGGACCGGAGGAGAAGCGCGTCAGCTTGAGGTCGAGCCCGGCTGCCTTGGTCCAGCCCTCGCCTTCCATGACGAGGAGCTGCGCCATCGGCAGGATCGGCAGGTAGGCCAGCTCCAGCTCGACCGCCGCGGCCGGCCGCGGCGCGACGGCGGCGGTCGCAGCCAGGGCGAATGCGGCGGCAAGTCCCCGCAGAGCGTCGTGCTTCATGGCGGTTCTCCCTCGCGGCCGCACCTAGCACGGCCGCGGGACCGCCACAAACCGCTCCGGCGCAGCGGACTCAGGCAGCGACGCCCATCGCGGCGGCGATGCGGGCGAAATCGTCGGAGCCGATCTGGAACAGGCCGTAGCGGAAGGAGGCACCCCAATTGGCCCGCCCTGCCGTGAAGGCAAGCGCATCGAGCAGCGGCCGGATCGGCGCCGGCCGCGCTGCCGCCATCCAGGCGACGCGGCGGCGGAACGGCTGCCGGTCGTCGGTCATCGGGAACGCGTAGGGCTCGCCCGGCGCGACGCGGCCGATGGCGGTGAAGGCCTGGAGGCGCTCGCGGCCGCCGAACGCAGCGACGGACGAATAGCAGACGACGCCGTCGCCAGCGGCCATGCGGCGGAGCGGCGCGACCTTGCCGTGGCAGGCCTGGACGATCCCGTCGGCGAGCCCGCGCGCGACATGATCGGCCGAGGCGACCACGATCCAGGATTTCGCTGGCCGTACCTCCTGGCGGAAGGCGACCGCGAGCGGAGCGGAGTTCGTATCGAGCATGACTGGTCTCCTCGAATGGGGCCGGACCATCGCTCCGGCCCCTGCCAGATTCCGTCAGCAGCGGGCACGGCAGACGGCGCCGGCAGCAAGTGGTTGCGCCGACGGCGCGCGCGGCTATGGTGCGCGCCGTTTCCCGACCCCGCAGGACGACGAGAATGGCCAAGGACGTGAAGAAGGTGGTGCTCGCCTATTCGGGCGGGCTCGACACCTCGGTGATCCTGCGTTGGCTCCAGACCACCTATGGCTGCGAGGTCGTGACCTTCACCGCCGATCTCGGCCAGGGCGAGGAGCTCGGTCCGGCCCGGAAGAAGGCCGAGATGTTCGGCATCAAGGAGATCTTCGTCGACGACCTCCGCGAGGAGTTCGTCCGCGACTACGTCTTCCCGATGTTCCGCGCCAACGCGCAGTACGAGGGGCTCTATCTCCTCGGCACCTCGATCGCGCGGCCCCTGATCGCCAAGCGCCAGATCGAGATCGCCCACCAGGTCGGGGCCGACGCCGTCGCCCACGGCGCCACCGGCAAGGGCAACGACCAGGTCCGCTTCGAGCTGAGCTACTACGCGCTCGACCCCGACATCACCGTGATCGCGCCGTGGCGGGAGTGGGACCTGACCTCGCGCACGCGCCTGCTGGAATTCGCCGAGCAGCACCAGATCCCGGTGCCGAAGGACAAGCGCGGCGAGGCGCCGTTCTCGGTCGACGCCAACCTCCTGCACTCCTCCTCCGAGGGCAAGGTGCTCGAGGACCCGAGCCAGGAGGCGCCGGACTACGTCTACCAGCGCACGCTCTCGCCCGAGGAGGCGCCGGACAAGGCCACCATCGCCACCATCGCGTTCGAGAAGGGCGACCCGGTCGCGATCGACGGCAAGCGGCTATCGCCGGCCGCGCTCCTGACCGAACTCAACGCCCTCGGCAAGGCCAACGGCATCGGCCGGCTCGACCTCGTCGAGAACCGCTATGTCGGCATGAAATCGCGGGGCATCTACGAGACGCCCGGCGGCACGATCCTGCTGAAGGCGCATCGCGGCATCGAGTCGGTGACGCTCGACCGCGAAGCGGCGCACCTCAAGGACCAGCTCATGCCGCGCTACGCCGAGCTGATCTATTACGGCTTCTGGTTCGCGCCCGAGCGGGAGATGCTGCAGGCGCTGATCGACAAGAGCCAGGAATTCGTCACTGGCGAGGTCCGGGTCAAGCTCTACAAGGGCAATGTCGAGGTGGTCGGCCGCGACAGCCCCTATTCGCTCTACAACCAGGACCTCGTGACCTTCGAGGAAGGCGCGGTGGCCTACGACCACCGCGACGCGGCCGGCTTCATCAAGCTGAACGCGCTGCGGCTCCGGACGCTGGGCGCCCGGCGCCGCAAGATCGGCGCCTGAGGGCCGCCTCAGGCCATCACGGAGCGGCGGGTCTTGCGCCGCTCGACGACCACGGCCTGCGCCTGCCCGACACGGCGGATCGTGGTGCGCCCGAAGGCGCGGCGGGCCGGCGCGGCGGCCTGGCGGGCGGCGACGGCACGAACCTCCTCGACATCGGCGCCGAGCAGCGCCGCCGCGATCTCGATCTGCTGCTCGGGATCGCTGCAAAACCCTTCCGCGGCGTCGAGCGCCTCGGCGATGCCGGGCGGCTCATGGCGTACCGCGCGCAGGCCGAACTCGGTCTTCCAGGTGACGGTCACGACTCACTCTTCCTTTCCTTGCACTGCACCATAGGTCGCCAGCGCCGGTTTGGTGCAGTGCAATAACCACATGACTGGCATGCCGGCTTCGCTCCACCCCGGCCCCGTTGATGCGGTTGTCCCCTGCGCCGAACCGTCTCGTTTCCACCCACGGCGATTTTTACCTATTGTTGGTCATCCGACCCGAGAGTCGGGCGGCGCGCTCATGCGGGCGTGCTGAGAGAGCTGCACGGTATGCGTGTGTCTCGCGTGGCCATCCCCGGCCGCACCCGTTCATCCGCTGCAACGACGGGAGAGAAATGAACCTCCGCCACCTCGCCTCCTTCGCCCTTCCGCTCCTCGCGTTGGCTGCCTTTCCCGGCGGCGCCTCCGCTCAGCAGAACCAGCAACTCCTCGGTCAGTTCACCGACTGGGCCGCCTATTCGGCCAGCGCCGGCGGCGGCAAGGTCTGCTTCGCGATCTCGCAGCCGAAGAAGCGCGCGCCCGAGGGGCTGAATCGCGACCCTGCCTATTTCTTCGTGACCAACCGGCCGGCCGACAAGGTCAAGGGCGAGATCAGCATGCAGGTGGGTTTCCCGATGAAGGCGGGCGACCCGACCCAAGTCTCGATCGGCTCGTCGAACTTCAACCTCGTGACCCAGGGCGAGCGGGCCTGGACCAACGGCAAGGACGACGACCAGATCGTCGCGGCCATGCGCGGCGGCCACGACATGACGATCAAGAGCACCTCGACCCGCGGCCACGTCACGACCGACACCTATTCCCTCGCCGGCATCTCGGCCGCGCTCGACAAGATCAACCAGGAGTGCCGCTGAAGGTTCACGCTCCGCCGTCATTGCGAGGAGCAGACGAAGCAATCCCGGCTGCGAGCGCTGGGCCGCCCCTCCGGATTGCTTCGCTTCGCTCGCAATGACGACCCATGGCGTGCGAAACCGCGGCGCCGGCGCTATATGACCGCCATGTCCGCCGTCCTCGACATCGCCGCACCCGCGTCGCCGCCGCTCGTGGCCATGGCCGAGCGCCCCTCGCTCGTCGGGCTCGATCGCGACGGCCTTGCCGCGGCGCTCGGCGCGATCGGCGTGCCGGAGCGCGAGCAGCGCATGCGCTCGGCCCAGCTCTGGCACTGGATCTATCACCGTGGCATCCGCGACTTCGCTGCGATGACCAACGTGTCCAAGCATCTGCGCGCGGAGCTTGCGGCGGCCTACACCCTGGAGCGGCCGGAGGTCGCGGCCGAGCAGGTCTCGACCGACGGCACGCGGAAATGGCTGCTGCGCCTGCCCGGCACCGCCGCCGACCCGCGGCCGCACCATGTCGAGATGGTCTACATCCCGGAGAGCGACCGCGGCACGCTCTGCGTCTCGAGCCAGGTCGGCTGCACGCTGACCTGCACGTTCTGCCACACCGGGACGCAGACCCTGGTGCGCAACCTGACCGCAGCCGAGATCGTGGCGCAGCTCGTCGTCGCCCGCGACCGCCTCGGCGACTGGCCGGGCGCAACGCCGCCGGCGGGCGCCTTCGTCCCGGCGCGGAACGCAGGCGCCCGCGCGGACGACGAGCGCTTCGTCACCAACGTCGTGTTCATGGGCATGGGCGAGCCCCTCTACAATTTCGATGCGGTGAAGAGCGCGATCACCACGATGTCCGACGGCGAAGGCCTATCGCTGTCGCGCCGCCGCATCACCGTCTCGACCTCGGGCGTGGTGCCGATGATCGAGCGGCTGGGCGCCGAGGCCGGGCCGATGCTCGCAATCTCGCTGCACGCGACCAACGACGAGCTCCGCAACCAGCTCGTCCCGCTCAACAAGAAATACCCGCTGGCCGCGCTGCTGGAGGCCTGCCGCACCTATCCCGGCGCGTCGAACGCCCGGCGCATCACCTTCGAGTACGTGATGCTGAAAGGCGTCAACGACTCGATCGCCGAGGCCCACGCGCTGGTGCGCCTCCTCGCCGGGCTGCCGGCCAAGATCAACCTGATCCCGTTCAACCCCTGGCCCGGCACGCGCTACGAATGCTCCGGCTGGGAGACGATCGAGCGCTTCTCCGAGGTGGTCTTCCGTGCCGGCTACGCCAGCCCGGTCCGCACCCCCCGCGGCCGCGACATCCTTGCCGCCTGCGGCCAGCTCAAGTCCGCGACGGAGCGGCTCAGGGCGAAGGAGCGGGCCGCCCTCCTCGGAGCCTAGCCGAAGCCCGGATAGCCCCGCACCTACCGTTACTCCACGGCTTTGACGCCGGCCAGTGTCAGCACTGCGCTGCGGTGCTGGATCGGCGTGAAGTCGATCTTCGGGCTCATCGCATATTCGGAGACCGAGTCCCAGATCGGGATCATGACGACATCGTCGTGGACGAGACGCATGATCCGGCGCACCAGCGCGGCGCGCTTCGTGTCGTCGAGTTCGTTCTGCATCTCGACGATGGCGGCGTCGACCGCGGGGTTCTTGTAATTGGCGAGCGGGCCGCGGGAGAAGAACATTTGGCCGACCGACTCGGTCGGGTCCATGCCGGTATTCGTCAAGGGGACCGCCATCACGCCGGCATAGACCTGGTGGGTATCCGTGGGGCTACGCCGCAGCATCGCCAGCACCTTGAGCGGATCGAGCGCCTGGGGCGTAGCGGTAATGCCGACGTTCTTCAGATAGAGAGCCACGGCTTCCGCGGTCTCTCGGATGCCGTAAAAATTCCCCGCCCAATAATAGAGCGGCATCTGGAAGCCGTGCGGATAGCCGGCCTCGGCCAAGAGCTTCTTCGACAGCGTCGGATCGTAGCTGTAGTTCTCAAGATTGGGATCGTAGCCGAACTCGCCCTTGGCGAGGCCCGGATAGCGCTTCGGGATGCCCTGCAACAGCCCCTTCACGATGGCATCGCCGTCAATCGCATGGGCGATGGCGAGGCGGACGCGGCGGTCGTGCCAGGGCGAGTCCGGATTGTTGAGCTGGAACTGCACGGTGCAGACCGGCCAGGATTCGGCCCCGACGACGCGGAAGCCATCGGCCTTCAGCTTCGGAATAGCCGGATACGGCGTGTCCATTACGAGATCGGCCTCGCCGGCGCGAAGCCGCGCCACCCGGGTCTGTTCGTCCTTGACGAAGGCGAGGCGCGCGGCACGCACGTCGGGCTGCTTTCCGTAGTAGTTCTCCGAGACGGCGAGATCGATATACTGCGCCGGCTTGTAGTCGACGAACTTATATGGGCCGATGCCATTGGGGTGCGCGACGGCGTAAGCCTCGCCATGCGTCTCGAAATAGGTCTTCGAGACGAGATAGGCGATCGCCGAATGGAAGAAGCCGAAATACGGCGTGTTGAAGACGAAGCGCGCCGTATACCGATCCGGTGTCTCGACCCGATCGACCAGCTTGGTGTCGCGCCGGTACATCGGCGAGCGAGCGGCGATGCGGGCGAAGCTGAACGCCACGTCAGCCGAGGTCAACTCGTCGCCCGACTGGAACTCGACGCCGGGCCTGATCCTGAAGGTGACTGATTTCCAGTCTGGCGCGATGGTCCAGTCGGCCACCGTCTTGACCGGCTTGCCCTCGGAATCGAAGCGCCAGAGCTGCTCGTAGATGTTCTGCAGCGTGACGAAGGAGCCGCCAGGGTCCTTCGTCGAGGTGATGTCGAGCGTATCCGGCTCGGCGGTGACGGCGACGTTGAGGTGCGGGATTTCGCCCGCCGTGGCGGGCAGGGCCATCGTTGCAGCCATCGCGGCAGCGGTGACAAGGATCCACGCCCGCCGCAATGCCTTCGGCAGGCTGTGGTCCCCATTGCTCAGGCCGAGGACTTTTCCTTGTGCCATCGCAAATTCTTCCTCTCCGACGAATTTCTCTCGAGCCACGAAGGCCGAACGGCGGCTTGCTATACGGCGAGGCCGTAGAGCTTGGCGGCGTTGTCGTGGGTGATCTTTTTGCGCAGCGCGGGCGAGAGCTTCCCCATCTGCCGCTCGATCGCGCCACGGCTGTCGGGCCAGACGCTGTCGGGATGCGGGTAGTCCGAGCCCCACATCAGATTGTCGGCGCCGTAGAAGTCGACCAGCGCCATCGCGGCC
>DASZVN010000069.1:0-25494 GCA_035547055.1 Hyphomicrobiales bacterium | reverse complement strand
GTCATCAGCAGGCTGCCGGTGAGCGGATAGTCGCGCTTCACCTCGTCGCTCGCGTATTGCGACAGGCTGGTGATGAAGAGCGTCCTCATGTCGTCGCCGCCGAAGCAGGGCATGGTCGGCATCGTCACCGGGACCGGCAGGTGGCCGACCAGCCGTCCGTCCGGCGCGAAGCGGTTGATGCGGCTGCCCCACAGACCCGCCGCCCAGTAGTCGCCGGCGCTGTCGGTCGCGGCGCCGTCCGGCGCGCCGTCCTCGTCCGGGATGGAGGGAAAGCGGCGCGGGTTCGCGATGGCGCCGGTCGTGGCGTCGAAGTCCCAGGCGTCGATCGCCCGGGTGCGGGTCTCCGCGTGATACATGGTGCGGCCATCGGGCGACCAGGCGAGGCCGTTGGTGATGCGGAGGCCCTCGATCTTCTTCTCGGCGCGGCCGTCGGTGGTGACGCGGTAGAGCGTGCCGACCGGCTCCATGCCGCGCGGCCCCATGGTGCCGACCCAGAACGCGCCGTCGGGCCCGACCTTGCCGTCGTTCAGCCGCCACTCGGGGCGCTCCGGCTCGCACTGCACCAGGAGCTCGGATTTGCCCGTCGCGGGATCGAACAGATGCACCGCGCAGCCGATCGCGACGACCCAGCGCCCGCGCTGGGCGAGGCCGAAGCTCCCGACATGGGCGCCGAACTCCCACACCCGCCGCGCTCGCGTCTTCGGGTCGATCGCGTGGATGGTGCCGGCGAGCGCGTCGCAGAACAGGAGACGGCCGTGCTCGGCGTCCCACACCGGCGACTCGCCGACCTTGAACGGTTCCTGGATCAGGACTTCGACATCGGACATGCATGCTCCTCCCGCGCAAGACGCTGTAGGTGGGCATCGTTTTGCGATGCCCACCGCACGGTCCTCAGGCGATCGGCGGAATCGGGAGCTTGGAGTTGCCGGGCTCCATGACGAAATGGGCGTCGAGCGAATACCACTCGCCGTTCACGTCGGGGGCCGGTGCCGGGCCGTCCGTGTGCAGCTTGTAGTCGCCGACCAGCGGCGGGGTAACGCCGAAGACGACGTCGCTGTCGAGATACTGGTCGCCGTTGACGAAGATCTGGGTGATCAGCGTCTTGAAGCCGGACTTGTTGAGAAGGAAGTGAAGGTGCGCCGGGCGGAAGCGGTGGCGGTTCTGCGCGCGGAGGAGCTGGCCGACCGGGCCGTCGACCGGCACGGGATAGCCCGCCGGCAGCACGGTGCGGAAGCTGAAGCGGCCGTCCTTGTCGGTGTGGAACTTGCCGCGCAGGTTCATGTTGGCCTGCGTGTCGTCCTGGTTCTCATACATGCCTTCGGTCGAGGCATGCCAGACATCGATCTCGGCGTCGACGACGGGCTTGCCCTTGGCGTCCTTGACCTCGCAGTCGACGAAGAGCGCCGGCCCGGGGGTGGGCGAGCGGACGATCGAGCCGCCGCTCTTGGTCTCGGGCGAATGCATGCGCCAGAACGGGCCGAGCAGCGCCGAAGCGCTTTCGGTGCCGCCGTTCTTGCCGTTGTTCATCAGGCAGACCATCGTCGACAGGCCGACGGCGTCCGAGCACAGGATGGTCTCGTTGTGGGTGTCGGTCGTCTTCTTGCCCAGGCGGGTGATGAAATCGACGCCGATGCCCCATTCGTCCTCGGTCAGCTTGACCTCGCGGGCGAAGGCGTGGAGGTGCTTGACGAGTGCCGCCATGACCTCGCGCACCCGCGGGTCGTCGGCCTGGTTCATCGCCGCCAAGACGGCCGGCGTGACGTCATCCTCGTTTGCGATGATCATGAGGCGTCTCCCTGGAGCTCTTAAAACTCTGCCGTCATCTGGCGAAGGATGACGGCAGGCTGTCAAGCCCTCGGGGATGGTCTCACTCGGCGGCGAGCGCCTTGCTTCGGATCGGCGGCCTCGGCATCCGCATCTCGCCGGGCTCCATGACGAACTCATGCGTCAGCGAATACCACTCGCCGGTCACGTCCGGCGCCGGCGCCGGCTCGCCCGCGGCGTGGCGGACATAGTTGCCGATCAGATGGCGCGTGACGCCGAACTGCACGTCGGTGTCGAGCCGCGGGTCGTCGTTGACGTAGACCTGCGAGATCAGGGTCTTCAGCCCCGGCTTGTTGACCATGACGTGGAGGTGGGCAGGGCGGAAATTGTGCCGGCCCTGGGCGCGCAGCATGTCGCCGACCGGCCCGTCGATCGGGATCGGGTAGCCCGCCGGCTTGACGCTGCGGAAGCTGAAGCGGCCTTCCTCGTCGGTGGTGAAGACGCCGCGGAGGTTCATCTCGGCCTGGGTCGGGTCCTGGTTCTCGTAGAGGCCCTCGGGCGAGGATTGCCAGATGTCGACCTTGGCGCCCGCGACCGGCTGTCCGGCGCGGTCCTTCACCACGGCGTCGACGAACATCGCCGGCCCCGGCGTCGGCGAGCGCACGATCGAGGCGCCGTTCGGCATCGCCGGAGCGTCGTCACGCCAGAACGGGCCGAGCATGTTGGCGTCGGTCTCGGTCTGGCCGGCATTGCCGTTGTTCAGCAGGCAGACCAGCGCCGAAAGGCCGAGCGAGCCGGCCATCAGCACGCCCTCGTTGTGCGAGTCCGAGGTGTGCTTGCCGATCTGGACGACGTAGTTCACCGCTTCCTGGAACTCGCGCTCGGTCAGCTTCACCTCGCGGGCGAAGCCGTGGAGGTGGCGCACCAGCGCCATCAGGATCTCGCGGAGCCGCGGGTCTGGGGTCTTGGCGAACGCCTCCAGCACGGCGGTCGTCACGTCTTCCTGCCTGGCGATGATCATGACGGCGCTCCCGAATTCGTGAATTCGAGAAGCAATCTAGGCGTCTCGCCGCGGCCGGTCGAGCGGGCTCAGGCCGGAACGCAGGCGAACCCGGTGCCCTGGCACTCCTCGCAGGGCAGGATCGACCAGATGACGCCGCCGTCCTCGCGGATCGGCTCGATCGGCACGGCGCCGTCGCCACCGCAGGCCTCGCACCGGGGCGGCTCGACCGTGCGCGACGATGGCGGCGGCAGCGCCGCGGCGGGAGCGGCTGGAGTGAGGGCAACGCCGGCGAAGGCCATACGGCGCGATCCGATCAAATCTACCTATCCTAGCATCGGCTGCGGAAATGCAACCGAGAGCGGACTGCGGCAGAAGACCACAGACGCGCTAAGGCCGGCCTAGGAAATTCGCTCGAATTTGAACGACCGCGTGCGCCGCGGCGTGATGGCGGGCTGCAGCGAAACCAGGCTTAGCCGACCGGCTCGGCCTTCCGTGCCGCAAGCGCCTGGGCCTTGTACGCCGACCAGCCGTCGAGGGCGGCGTGGGCGTCGTTGCGGGCCTCTTCCAGGAAGCCGGGCGGCTCCGTCCGGGTCGTCACCTCGAGGCGAAGGCCGTTGGGATCGAAGAAGTAGATCGACTGGATGAAGCCGTGATCGACGACGCCACGCACCGGCACGCCGGCGGCGTCCAGCCGCCTCTTCACGGCCATGACCTCGTCGAGCGAGCCGGTCTCCATCGCGAAATGCTGCACCCAGTCCGGCGTGTTGGGCGAGGGCAGCGGCTTGTCGGTGCCGCCGAGGTCGAAGAAGGCGATGTAGGAGCCGTCGCCCATCTCGAAGAACAGGTGGGCATAGGGGATGCGCTCGCCTGAGCTCGGCACCTGGTCGGAGCGCATGCAATGGACCAGCGGCAGGCCGAGGATGTCCTCGTAGAAATGGCGGGTTTCTTCGGCGTCGCGGCAGGGAAAGGCGAAATGGT
This sequence comes from Hyphomicrobiales bacterium, assembly GCA_035547055.1. GTDB lineage: Bacteria > Pseudomonadota > Alphaproteobacteria > Rhizobiales > Methylopilaceae > DASZVN01. The sequence continues at coordinate 21,749 of DASZVN010000069.1, read as the reverse complement.
AGAGGCCGCGGATGGTGGGCTTGGTCGGCACGGGCGCCTCCTGCGAACGGGTTCGGCCGGGAAGATGGTCCCGATTGCTGCGCGGGAAAAGCCCGTCAGTTCACGAGGACCGCGCCGTTGCAGCGGCGGCCGCCGACCCAGACGTCGGCTTGGCCGAGGCCGATGCCGAGCGCGCCGAGAATGCCGCCGACGGCGGCGTTGATCGACGGCGCGGCGGCGGTGGCGATGGCCTGGATCGTCGCGCCGGTCTGCCCGGGCAGGGGGACGGTCAGGCCGCCGAGCGCGACCGACAGGTCGAGATTGCCGAGGAGCGTCGTCACCAGCGAGGCATAGTCGGTGGTCGAGACCGTCTTGCGGGTATCGGCGGCGATGTCGTCGGCTGAGAAATCGACCGCGGTCGGTCCGGGATTCGTCATGGCGGCGTGGGCGCTGCCGCTGATCGTGAGCGGCGGCAGCGCGACCAGCGGCGCGGCCGCCGGCGCCGGGGTCGCCGCGAAATTCCCGAGCGCGGCGGCGGGCACGGTCCCGATCCAGGCGTCGGCGACTGCGGGGGTCACGTCGAGCGTTACCGCGGCGTCGTCTCCCGCCGCGGCGCAGTTCAGATCGCCGAGGGTCGCCGTGGCGGCGGCGAGGTCGAGATAGAGCGGCAGGGTCACGGCCGCGATCTGGCCGCTGCCGGCGAGGGTGAGGGTCAGGAGCAGCCGAGTCTGGGCGGTCTCGACGGTCGCGCCGGCGGCGCCGACGGTGACCCAGCTCGTTCCCTGCGGCCGCTCGCCGATTGCGAGCTGGAGCGAGGCTGCAGCAATGCCCGGCAGGCCGAGGTCGAGACCGACGGCAACTTGGTGTTTGCCGTCGGCGATCGTCGCCATGGCGTCGAGCAGGTCGAGCGCCGAGACCGCGACGCCGGGCGAGGGCGTCGCGTCGAGCGCCATCGCGCCGTAGGGGCCGAGGTCGGCCAGGCCGGCGAGGCCGATCGCCTGGGTCGAGGCCGCGGCCGCGGCCTGGAGCGCCGCCAGCGCCGCCGCCGCAGTCGGCGTGGCACTGGCCGCTGCCGCGTCGGCCAGCGCCGCCACGGCGTCGGCGGCGCCGACATTGCTCGCCAGCACCTGGTCGTAGGTCGCGGCGCTGAGATGGGCGCGGCCGGCGACGGCGCGAAGATAGCTCGGCAGGTCGATCGTGGTCGCCGCCAGCGCCTGGTAGTCCATCAGCGAGAGCGAGAGGTTCATGCCGAGCGAGGCGCCGAGCACCGCGTTCAGGACGCCGCCGTCGAGTGCCGCAAGGCGCGAGCCGATGGCGAAGCTCGCGAACGAGGCCTGGGCGGCCGTCGCCGTCGCGGTCAGCGTCAGGCGGTCACGGTGGAGCAGGGCACGGCCAAAGAACAGCGAGGTCGACGAGGTCAGGCTCACACGTGCCGCATTCGCGACGCTCGCATCGGCGGGAACGAAGCGATCGGCGGGCGCGAGCGTCCGGTCGGCGCGGTAGGTGCCGGTCTCGATCGCGAGCGGCGCAGTCAGCGTGATGGCGTTGCGGCGCACGGTCGCCGCCGCGGCGCGCTCGGCCCGCGGCAGGTCGGCGGCCGCTGCGATCGCCGCCAGATCCGCCGCGCTTTGCAGGTCACGCTGGCGATCGTAGATGCTGCCGAGGTCGACCCCGAGTGCGGCGGCGCCCAGCACCACCGCCATGCCGCCGGCCGCCAGCATCGCGACGTTGCCGCCGCGGTCGGCCAGGAAGCGTCGCCGCGCCCGCGCCATCTCAATAGCCGCCACGTTGGATCGCCGCCGAGGCGGCGATCTCGGGGTTGGGGAGGAAGGCGGGAAACAGGTCGAGCACCGAGCCGGTGAGGTTGTAGTTCAGGGTGACGACGAACACGTCGGGTTCGCCTGCCGCCGGCGCCGCGGAGATGGAAAGCCGGTCGGCCTCGACCAGCGGATAATAGCGGGCGTTGTCGGCGAGATAGTCCTCGGCGAGGCTCTCGCGCTCGGTGTCGTCGAGCCCGGCAACCGACACCCGGGCGGCCTGGGCAGCAAGCTGCTCGATGCTGTGCGACAGTCCGAAATAGAGCCCGTAGACCAGGATGCCGAGCAGCATCAGGAGAAAGATCGGCGCGACGAGGGCGAATTCGATCGCCGCGCCGCCGTCGTTGCGAGCGAGGCGAAGCAATCCCGGCGCTCGAGCCTCATTCTTCGAGACGCGACGCCTCGGGGCGCTCCTCGGCATAAGGCCGCGCCGGACTGCCCCGAGTATCCCAACTTCCAGGCGTGCCATGTCACGCCTCCGCATCCGCGGCTTCCGAACCGCGAGGGCAGTGTGGCCGGAAAGTGTTTTCGCCAAGTAAACGTTATGCGTGTATTATATATTGATACACGCAATAGGAGTAGAGCCCGCTACGCTGCGTCGAGGCCGACGAGCGCGCGACCGAACTCCGCGGCATCGAACGGGGCGAGATCGTCCACGCCCTCGCCGACGCCGATGAAGTGGACCGGCAGGCCGAACTTCGCGGCGACCGCGACCAGGATGCCGCCGCGGGCGGTGCCGTCGAGCTTCGTCATGACGAGCCCGGTGACGCCGGCGGTGTCGCGAAACGCCTCGACCTGGGAGAGGGCGTTCTGGCCGACCGTGGCGTCGAGCACGAGAAGCGCGGCGTGCGGCGCCGCGGGGTCGAGCTTCTTCATGACGCGGGTGACCTTGGCGAGTTCGGCCATCAGCTCGGCCCGGTTCTGCAGCCGGCCGGCAGTGTCGACCAGGAGGATGTCGGCGCCGGCCTGCTTCGCCTGGTCGAGCGCGTCGAAGACGAGCGCCGCGGCGTCGGCGCCGGTCTCGCGCTTGACGAGGGTCGCGCCCGCGCGCTCGGCCCAGACCGCGAGCTGCTCGATCGCGGCGGCGCGGAAGGTGTCGCCGGCGGCGATCCACACCGTCTTGCCGTCACGGCGGAAGCGCTCCGCAAGCTTGCCGATGGTCGTGGTCTTGCCCGAGCCGTTGACCCCCGCCATCAGGATGACGAAGGGCTTGGCCGTCGCGTTGAGCGCGAGCGGATGGGCGACCGGGGCAAGCGCCTTGGCGATCTCGTCGGCGACGACCGCGCGGACGCCGCGGTCGTCGAGGGTCTTGGCGACGCGTTGGCGGCCGACCTCCTCGGTGATGCGCCTGGCGGTGTCGATGCCGAGATCGGCCCGGATCAGGATGTCCTCGAGGTCGTCGAGCGTGGTCTCGTCGAGCCTGGCCTTGGTGAAAAGATCGGAGATGCCGCGCCCGAGCTGCCCCGAGGTGCGCGACAACCCCTCGGTCAGGCGCGTGAACCAGCCGCGGCGCGGAAGAGGGGCGTCAGCCGGATGCTCGGGCGTGGCGGGAGGCGGTGAAGACTCGTCCTGTGGTGGAGCGGGCTCGACCGCCGCGGGTGACGCCGTCTCCTCGGCCGGACGCTGCGCAGGCTTCGGCGCCGGGTCGCCGCCCCGGCGGAGCCAGCGGGAGAATACCCCGCCTTTGTTGCTGTCCTCGTCGCTCATGCTGCCTTCGACATTGGGCAATGCGAGTGGGCATCGGCAGCGCCGATGGCCACGGCCCAGCTCGACGTGGGCACGCTTCGCGTGCCCACCCTACGAACTCCTCACGCGGTGATCAGCCGCTGTCCGTCGTGGCCGGCAATCGCCGCCTCGATCAGCGCGCCGGTCGCGGACGGGCGCGACAGGCGCACCGCTGTGAATCCCTCGGTGCGGCCGATGGCGTCGCTCTCCATCAGGATGCGCCGCCGCCGGCCGATTTCGCCGGCCAGATGGCGCCGCAGCGCAGCGTCGCCGCGGGCGCGGAGCCGCGCCGCGCGCTCTCTCGCGATCTCGCGGCCGAGCTGGGGCATGCGCGCCGCGGGCGTGCCGGGCCGCGGCGAGAACGGGAAGACGTGGAGGTGGGTCAGGCCGCAGTCGTCGACCAGCGCCAGGCTGCCGCGGAACGCCGCCTCGCTTTCGGTCGGGAAGCCGGCGATGAGGTCGGCACCGAGCACGAGGTCCGGCCGTCGCCGGCGAAGCTCGGCGCACAGGCGCACCGCCTCGGCGCGGCTGTGGCGGCGCTTCATCCGCTTCAGGATGAGGTCGTCGCCCGACTGGAGTGAGAGGTGGAGATGCGGCATCAGCCGCTCCTCGTCCCCGAGGGCCGCCAGCAGCTCGGCGTCGGCCTCGACCGCGTCGATCGAGGAGATGCGGAGCCGTGCCAGCGCCGGCACGCGCTTCAGGATGGTGCGAACCAGGCGGCCGAGCGGTGGCCGACCGGGTAGATCGGCACCGTAGGCGGTGAGGTCGACACCGGTCAGCACGACCTCGCGGACGCCGGTCTCGACCAGGCGCTCGACCTGCTCGACCACCGCGCCCATCGGCACCGAGCGCGAGGGGCCGCGGCCATAGGGGATGATGCAGAAGGTGCAGCGGTGGTCGCAGCCGTTCTGGACCTGGACGAAAGCGCGGGCACGGCCGTCGAAGCCGTCGACGAGGTGGAGGGCGGTCTCGCGCACCGCCATGATGTCGGCGACCTGGACACGCTCGGCGGCATCGGCGCCGAGCCCCGCCGCCCAGCTTTCCGCCTGCATCTTCTCGGCGTTGCCGACGACGCGGTCGACCTCTTCCATTTCGGCGAAGCGGCCGGGCTCGATCTGGGCGGCACAGCCGGTGACGACGATCTCGGCGTCCGGATGCTCGCGGCGAAGCTTGCGGATGGCCTGGCGCGCCTGCCGCGTCGCCTCGGCGGTGACGGCGCAGGTGTTCACGACCACGAGCTTCTCGCGGCCGGCGGCTTCTGCCGCCTGCCGGATCGCCTCGGACTCGGCGAGGTTCAGCCGGCAGCCGAAGGTCACGACCTCGACGCTCATGCCGCGGTTCCGGCGAAGATGGCGGGGTCGAAGCGGCCGCGGAATTCCAGCTCGACCGGCCCGGCCATCAGGATATGGTCGTCGGCCGCGCGCCACTCGATCGCGAGCGCGCCTCCGGGCAAGGTCACCGTCACCTTGCGCCCGGTCCGGCCGGTGCGGGCGCCGAGGATCGCAGCAGCGCAGGCGGCGGTGCCGCAGGCAAGGGTGAGGCCGGCGCCGCGTTCCCACACCTTCAGGGTGATCGCATCCGGTGCGGTGACGACGGCGAGCGAGATATTGGCACGCTCCGGGAACAGGGGATGGTGCTCCAGCGCTGGCCCAAGCGTCGCGAGGTCGTAGGGTGCGATGTCCGCGACCCAGAAGATCGCATGCGGATTGCCGACATTGGCCATCGACGCCGGCGGGAGGGTCGGGAAATCGGGGAACGCCACCGCCGCCGTGTCCGGCACCGCGTGCGCCAGCGGAATGTCCTGCCACTCGAAACGCGGGCGCCCCATGTCGACGGCGATCGTGCCGGCAGCGTCTGCGATGCAGGGCAGCGGGCCGGCAGCGGTTTCGAGCAGGAGGTCGCGGCGGCCGCCTTCGTCCATCAGGAGGCGGGCGACGCAGCGGGTGCCGTTGCCGCAGGCCGAGACCTCCGAGCCGTCGGCATTGTAGATCCGCATGAAGCCGTCGGCGCCGTCCCGGCCGGGGTGCAGCGCCATGATCTGGTCGAAGGCGAGCCCGCCGCCCGCCGCCGCGATCGCCCGGGCCTCGGCCGGCGTGACCGCGGGCGACCCGTCGCGCAGATCGACGACCAGGATCTCGTTGCCGAGGCCGTTCATCTTGACGAAAGGGCGGTTCGCGAGCGCGCTCATGATGCGGCGCTTATATGGGAAAGCAGGCGGCAGAGGCCAGCGCCGGCCTCACTCGAACAGTTCGGCGAGCGCGATGCCGGCCTCGCCGGCGACCGAATAGAGCAGGAAGATGCGCCCGTCCTCCTCGTAGAGGCAGGGGTCGCGCAATTGCCGGACCGGCTCCTCGGCCGGGCCGATCACCGAGGGGACCAGCGGCAGGTTGCCACCCTCCCACTCGCGCTCCGGGGTGAGCAGCGGCACCGGCTCGGTTTCCTTCCAGTCCCCCCAATCGCCGGAGAGGTCGATCCCGCATTGCAGCAGCTCTTCGGGGCAGGCGCCGCGGTTGCTGTAGATGACCTGGAGCAAACGGCCTTTCACGCGCACGGCCGAATGGCGCATGTCGGGCGAGAACAGGTCGGTTCGCCGCTTCTCGAAGCCGGTGACGCCGTCGCGCGAACGGTGCAGCGTGCCCGGCATCGCCAGCGCGTAGTGCCAGCCGTCCCAGCGGAAGAGGCGCGCGTAGGGCTCCATCAGGTTGCCGGTCTGGAGCGTGAAGGACAGGCCGTCGCGGGACGTGGCGAGCCGCGTGTACTGGTGCTTCAGCTCGTTACCGCCGTGAAAATAGAGCCGGATCTCCCGCCGCTCCTCATCAATGACGACCTCCGGCGAGGCAATGTGGTGGGTGAAGCCGGTGTCGGCGAGTGGCAGGACGCCCGGCGCATGGACACGCCACGGCCCCTCGATGCGGTCGGCCAAGGCCAGGCGGATATAGTCGCCGCGGTGGTGGGCGAAATAGAGGTAGTAGCGGGCCAGCCGGCTCTCGACCCAGTCCGGTACCTTGATCAGCGACGGCCCATTGATGTTGGTGCCCATGCGCCGGTCGAGGCCGGGATGGATGATCGGCCCGTCCAGCACCCGCTTCGCCCTCAGCATCGCGCAGCCCCTCCGCCACCGGCAGGATCGGCTGCTGCCGCATTGTGGGCAAGCTTGACCGCCGCCGGCCCCGAGGCGTATTCCCCCCGTGCTCTCACGAGCGGAGACGACGAGCCGCCGACCGGGCCGGGAGCCCGGAGGTCAACGCCCGACAGCGCGATGCGCCCTCGGGCGCGTTTTGCGTTTCCGGCGTGGATAAGGTGAAGTTCGATGTTCGACACCCTTCAGGACCGCCTCGGCGGCATCCTCGACAAGCTCCGGCGGCGCGGCGCGCTCAGCGAGGCCGATGTCGGCGAGGCGCTGCGCGAGGTCCGCCGCGCGCTGCTCGAGGCCGACGTCGCGCTCGACGTCGTGCGCGAGTTCGCCGAGAAGGTCCGCGAGAAGGCGGTCGGCGTCGAGGTGCTGAAGTCGGTGACGCCCGGCCAGATGGTCGTGAAGATCGTCCACGACCAGCTCGTCGAGACGCTGGGCGCCGAGCCGGTGCCGCTCAGCCTCGCCGCGGCGGCGCCGGTGCCGATCCTGATGGTCGGCCTCCAGGGCTCCGGCAAGACCACCACGACCGCAAAGATCGCGAAGCGCCTTTCCGAGCGCGACAGGCGCAAGGTGCTGATGGCCTCGCTCGACACCCGCCGCCCGGCGGCGATGGAGCAGCTTGCGACGCTTGGGCAGCAGGTCGGCGTAACGGTGCTGCCGATCGTCGCCGGCCAGTCCGCGGTCCAGATCGCCCGGCGGGCGATGGAGGCCGGGCGCCTCGGTGGCTACGACGCGGTGATGCTCGACACCGCCGGCCGCACCACCATCGACGCGGCGCTGATGGCCGAGGTCGCCGAGGTGAAGGCCGCGACCCATCCGCACGAGGTGCTCCTCGTCGCCGACGCGCTGACCGGCCAGGACGCGGTCAACACCGCGCGGGCCTTCAACGAGGCGGTTGGCGTCACCGGCATCGTGCTGACCCGGGTCGACGGCGACGGCCGCGGCGGTGCGGCGCTGTCGATGCGCGCCGTCACCGGTCAGCCGATCAAGCTGCTCGGCACCGGCGAGCGCATGGATGCGCTCGAGGATTTCGACCCCGAGCGCATCGCCGGCCGCATCCTCGGCATGGGCGATGTCGTCGCCCTGGTTGAGAAGGCGGCGCAGGAGATCGACGCCGAGAAGGCGGCCAAGGTCGCCGAGAAGCTCCGCAAGGGGAAGTTCGACCTCGAGGATCTCCGTGACCAGCTCCGCCAGATGCAGCGCATGGGCGGCATCGGCGGGCTGATGGGGCTCCTGCCGGGCGTCGCCAAGATGAAGAACGCCATCGCCGACGCCAATCTCGACGAGCGCCTGTTGAAGCGGCAGGCCGCGATCATCGATTCCATGACGCCGGCCGAGCGGCGCAACCCCGACCTCCTGAAGGCCTCGCGCAAGAAGCGCATCGCGTCGGGCTCGGGCACCAAGGTCGAGGACATCAACCGCCTCCTCAAGATGCACCGCCAGATGTCCGACGTGATGAAGATGGTCGGCAAGGGCGGCCGCGGCGGCCTCGCCGGACTCGGCAACATGCTGGGCCTTGGCGGCGGCGGAATGCCCGGCGGCATGCCCAAGATGACGCCGGAGCAGATGAAGGCGCTGGCGAAGGGCGTTCCCGGCGGGGGAGGCGGCCTGCCGCCGCTGCCGCCCGGCGGCTTCGGAAGCGGTGGGTTGCCGCCCGGCTTTCCCGGCGGGCTCCCCGGACTGCCCGGCTTCGGGAAGAAGAAGTGATGGATTGGTAGGGTGGGCATCGCCCGGCGATGCCCACGTCTTGTGCTGCACGTGGGCGAGCTTCGCTTGCCCACCCTACGAAGGAAGTCGTGGATGGCCGGGACAAACCCGGCCATGACAGAGAGCAAGGAAGCGAACCAATGTCCCTGAAAATCCGGCTGGCCCGCGCGGGCGCGAAGAAGCGGCCCTACTACCGCATCGTCGTGGCGGACGCGCGGAGCCCGCGCGACGGCCGCTTCATCGATCGCCTCGGCACCTACAACCCGATCCTCGCCGACGAGGCGCAGCGGGTGCAGCTCGATGCCGAGAAGGCCAAGGCTTGGCTCGCCAAAGGCGCGCAGCCGACCGACCGGGTGCTGCGCTTCCTCGACGCCGCCGGCGTCATGAAGCGGGAACCGCGCAACAATCCGGTCAAGGCTCAGCCCGGCAAGAAGGCACAGGAACGCGCCGCCGCCGCTGCCGGCGGCGAGGGCGGCGAGGCGGCGGCCGGCTAAGCCGGGCCATCAGCGTCATTGCGAGCGAAGCGAAGCAATCCAGAGGCCGCGGGCGCGGCGCGTGCCGCTCCTGGATTGCTTCGTCGCTTCGTTCCTCGCAATGACGGCTAGCGCCATGCCGCAGCCTGACCGCATCCTCGTCGGCGTATTCGGCGCGCCGCACGGCGTGCGCGGCGCGGTGCGGCTGAAATCCTACACGCAGGATCCGCGCGCGATCCTCGGCCTCGGGCCGCTCGACGCCGAGGACGGGCGCGCGTTCGGCGTCACGCTGGTGCGGCCGGCGGGCGAGGAGATGCTGATCGTCCGCGTCGCGGGCATTGCCGACCGCGACGCGGCCGCCGCGTTGACCAATACCCGTCTCTACGTGCCGCGCTCGGCGTTTCCGCAGGCGGCCGACGGCGAGGAATTCTACTATGCCGACCTGCTCGGCCTTCCGGTCGAAAGCCGGGAAGGCGAGCCGCTCGGCAGCGTGGTCGGCGTCGAGGATTTTGGCGCTGGCGACCTCCTGGAGATCGCTCCCGCCGGCGGCGGTCCGACCGCGTGGCTGCCCTTCACCCGCGCCTTCGTGCCGGTAGTCGATCTCGTGGGGCGTCGTCTCGTGGCGGCGCCGCCCGTCGAATGGGGCACCCCGGCCAACGAGGACGAGGAGGAGCCCGCGTGACCGCCTGGGCCGCGACCGTCCTCACGCTTTATCCCGAGATGTTCCCAGGGCCGCTCGGCACGAGCCTCGCCGGCGAGGCGCTGAAGCGCGGCTCCTGGACGCTCGAGGCGTGCAACATTCGCGACCACGGCCGCGGCCGCCACCGCGCGGTCGACGACGAGCCGTTCGGCGGTGGGCCCGGCATGGTGCTCAGGCCCGATGTGGTGGCGGCCGCGATCGCGGCAATCATGCCGGCGGGCGACCCGCGGCCGAAGCTTCTGCTCACCCCGCGCGGCCGGCCGATCGACCAGGCCCGCGTCCGCACGCTCGCTGCCGGGCCAGGCGTCGTCCTCGTCTGCGGCCGCTTCGAGGGCGTCGACGAGCGCGTCGTGGAAGCCTGCGGTCTTGAGGAAGTCGCGGTCGGCGACGTCGTGCTGTCGGGCGGTGAGCCGGCGGCGCTCCTCGTGCTCGACGCCTGCGTGCGCCTGCTGCCGGGCGTGATGGGCGCGCCGGAGTCAGGTGCCGACGAGAGCTTCGAGGACGGCCTGCTCGAATATCCGCACTACACCCGCCCGGCCGAATGGCAGGGCCAGGCGGTGCCGCCCGTCCTCGCCAGTGGCGACCACAAGGCCATCGCAGCGTGGCGCCGGCTCGCATCGATGGCGACGACCCGGCTGCGACGGCCCGATCTCTGGGCGAAATATGTCGCGACGCGCGTCCGGGGCGTCGACAAGCCGGACGAGATCGCGTAAAGACCCCGCGATTTCGCATCAGACCGCATTCGGTCCAACGGTGCCCGCAGCGGCGCTGGAGCAACGGCCATGGACATCATCGACACGCTCGACCGCGAGCAGGCGGCGAAAATCGCCGAGGCCCGTACCCTGCCGGATTTCGCCCCGGGCGACACTCTGCAGGTCAACGTCAAGGTCAAGGAAGGCGAGCGCACCCGCGTCCAGGCCTACGAGGGCGTCTGCATCGCGCGCTCGGGCGGCGGCATCAACCAGAGCTTCACCGTCCGCAAGATCTCCTACGGCGAGGGAGTGGAGCGCGTGTTCCCGCTCTATTCGCCGCTCATCGACTCGGTGAAGGTGCTGCGCCGCGGCAAGGTCCGCCGCGCCAAGCTCTATTACCTGCGCGCGCTGCGCGGCAAGAAGGCCCGCATCGCCGAGAAGGCCGACCGCACCCGCGGCGCCAAGGACGGCGAGGCGCAGAGCGCCTGACTTCCTTCTCTCTGACCCAAGCGAAGCATCCAGTTTCCCCCTTATGCCGAGGGGCGGTCGAAAGCCCGCGTCTCGAAGCATGAGGGTGGGGCCCATCCTTCGAGACAGCGCCGGACGGCCTCCTCAGGATGAGGTTCGGTCCATGAAAAAGGGCCGGTCCCGCGGGGCCGGCCCTTTCTTGTTCGACGCGGTGCCGGTTCAGCGCGGCATCGGGGTGGTGCGGAGATACGGCTTGATCGTCTTGAAGCCGGGGAAGCGCTTCTGGGCCTCCTCGTTCGAGATGCCACCGCCGATGATCACGTCCTCGCCGACTTTCCAGTCGACCGGGGTCGCGACGGCGTGCTTGTCGGTGAGTTGCAGCGAGTCGATCGCGCGCAGGATCTCCTGGAAATTGCGGCCGGTCGACGCCGGGTAGGTGATGATCAGCCGGACCTTCTTCTTCGGGTCGATCACGAACACCGAGCGCACCGTCAGCGTGTCGTTCGCGTTCGGATGGATCATGCCGTAGGCGTCGGCGACCTTGCGGTCGGGGTCGGCCAGCAGCGGGAAGTTCAGCGCGGTGCCCTGCGTCTCCTTGATGTCGCCGGCCCAGCCCTTGTGGCTGTCGAGCGGATCGACCGAGACGCCGATCGACTTGACGTTGCGCTTGTCGAATTCCGGCTTCAGCTTGGCGACCATGCCGAGCTCGGTGGTGCAGACCGGGGTGAAGTCCTTCGGATGCGAGAACAGCACGACCCAGCTATCGCCGGCCCATTTGTAGAAATTGATCTTGCCTTCGGTCGAGTCCTGCTCGAAGTCCGGCGCGGTGTCTCCCAGTTGAAGGGCCATGGGCCTAATCTCCGCAATGGTTCTGTGGATTGCGGCTGGATAGCCGCCCCAAGGCGTATTTAACACCGCCGATCCCGCTTGGCGACTCCCGCTGCAGCACCGCGGCCCCTTGCCGCTGCCGGGGGTGGTCGATACAAGGGCGCCAACCCGTCGCTTGCGCTGGATCCCGTCGCCGATGAATGCCGTCGTCTGGCTGATCGTCACCATTCTCGACATCTATTTCTGGATCGTCATCGCCATGGCGGTCCTGAGCTGGCTGATCGCCTTCAATGTCATCAACACCCGCAACCAAGTCGTCAGCATGGTGTGGGACATGCTGATCCGGCTGACCGAGCCGGTGCTGGCGCCGATCCGCCGGGTGCTGCCGAATTTCGGTGGCATCGACATCTCACCGGTCATCCTGCTCCTGATCATCGGCTTCCTGCGCCGGCTGATCGTCGAGCTCTATGTCGGGATGCTGTAAGCCTCCCCGCGACGCTTTGGCTGGTATACGCGCCGCGCTGCGGCTGCCTATCTCGCGCCCAACCTCCCCTCTCTCCGAGGACCACGCATGACGGCACGGATCATCGACGGCAAGGCTCGCGCGGAGGCGCTTCGCGCCGAGATCGCGGCGGAAGTCGCGGAGCTGAAGGGCCAAGGCCTGACGCCCGGCCTCGCCGTGGTGCTGGTCGGCGACGATCCGGCGAGCGACGTCTATGTCCGCAGCAAGGCCAAGCAGACCGTCGAGGTCGGCATGTACTCGGTCGAGCGGCGCCTCCCGAAGGAGACGACGCAGGCGGAACTCCTGGCGCTGGTCGACCAGCTCAACCGAGATCCCAAGATCCACGGGATCCTGGTCCAGCTCCCGCTGCCGAAGCACATCGATTCCGATGCCATCATCACCGCAATCGATCCTGACAAGGATGTGGACGGCCTGCATCCGATCAACGCCGGACGCCTCCTGACCGGGCTCGACGGCCTGTTTCCGTGTACGCCGCTCGGCTGCGTGATCCTGGCGAAGTCGATCCATCCCGACCTCACGGGTCTGGAGGCGGTGGTGGTCGGCCGCTCCAACCTCGTCGGCAAGCCGGTGGCGCAGCTTCTGCTGCGCGAGAACGCCACGGTGACGACCGCACATTCGCGGAGCCGCGACCTCGCCGCGATCTGCCGCCGGGCCGACCTCCTGATCGTCGCCGTGGGCAAGGCCGGCCTCGTCCGCGGCGACTGGATCAAGCCGGGGGCAACCGTGATCGACGTCGGCACCAACCGCATCGTCACGCCGGAGGGCAGGAACCGCCTCGTTGGCGACGTTGCCTTCGACGAGGCCAAGGAAGTCGCGGGCGCGATCACCCCGGTGCCGGGCGGGGTCGGGCCGATGACGATCGCGAACCTTCTCGCCAATGCGCTTCGCGCCGCCAAGCGCATTAGCGGCATCCGCCTCGACCAGGAGACCGCGGCCGGGGCTTGACGCGCATTCCCTCTCCTTGCGTACGGGGAGAGGTGGACCCGCCTCCGCATTGCCGCCGCTGCCCTGGCCGCCTATCTCTGCGGCATGGCGCCGATCCGGCTTGTCCTGCGTGTCGTCGGCTTTCTGCTGATCGCAGCGGCGTTCGTCGCCTTCGTCGTCGACGGCACGCGGGTCATCGCCGGGGGACCTGTGGCGGCGGCACCGTTCGCGACAGTGGTCGCGGCGCTCGATCCCGGCCCGACCCCTGGAACGGGACTTCCGGCTGGGGCCGAATGGTTCTGGGGCTGGCTGCTGGGCGCGCCGGCCTTCGCCGTGCTCGGCGTCGCGGGCATTGTCCTGATGGCGCTCGGCCGCAGCCGCCGGCGCCCGCTCTCGGAGCAGTCGTGGCGGGCGTGAGCGCCCTATAGGCCCAAGGCCGCAAATGAGGCAGACTTTGCGGCACGGGCGAACCGCCGGTCGGCTGGGCGCCGGCCGAGAGGAGAACCATCATGCTGATGTTCGGTCGCAAGTCCCTGGAGATGCCGGACGCGGCGAGCGCCCTCAAGGGCCGCCCGCAGGCGATCCCGACGGCGGAGATTCACGACGTGCTCGGCACGCCCCTCAAGGGCCCGTATCCCGCCGGCATCGAGCTTGCACAGTTCGGCATGGGCTGCTTCTGGGGCGCCGAGCGCAAGTTCTGGGAACTGGGTCAAGGCATCTTCACGACTGCGGCCGGATACGCCGGCGGCTTCACGCCGAACCCGACTTATGAGGAGGTCTGCAGCGGCGGCACCGGCCATACCGAAGCGGTGCTGGTCGCGTTCGATCCGAAGGTCGTTTCCTACGAGAGCCTGCTCAGGACCTTCTGGGAAAGCCATGACCCCACCCAGGGCATGCGCCAGGGCAACGACGTCGGCACCCAGTACCGCTCGGCGATCTACACTTATTCCGAGGCCCAGGCCCAGGCCGCCGAGCAGTCGCGCAAGGCCTATCAGGCGGCGCTCGCTGCTCGTGGCCTCGGCGCCATCACCACCGAGATCAAGCCGGCCGGCCCGTTCTATTTCGCTGAGGACTATCACCAGCAATATCTCTCGAAGAACCCGTACGGCTATTGCGGCCTCGGCGGCACCGGCGTGTCGTGCCCGGTCGGGGTCGGCGTCACCGCCTGAAGCGAAAGGGGCCGGAGCGATGATCGAGCGGGCGCTGGAGCGGCTGCTGTTTGCGAGCCGCTGGGTGTTGGCTCCGTTCTTCCTCGGCCTCGCGATCGGGCTTGTCGTCCTGCTCGTCAAGTTCGTGCAGGAACTGGTCCACCTGGTCGAGAGCGTGCTGGTCGTCCGCGACACCGACCTCATCGCCGGCGTTCTCGCGCTGATCGACCTCGCGCTCCTCGGCAGTCTCGTCCTCGTCGTGATCTTCGCCGGCTACGAGAATTTCGTCTCGAAGTTCCATCCCTCGATCGGCATGGAGGACCGGCCGAGCTGGATGGGCACGATCGACTTCGGCGGCCTCAAGCTGAAGCTCCTTGCCTCGATCGTCGCGATCTCCGCGATCCAGCTCCTCAAGTCGTTCATGAACGTCGACAGCTTCTCGGACCGCGACCTGTTCTGGATGACCGCGATCCACGTCGTCTTCGTGATTTCGAGCGTGCTCCTGGCGCTGTCCGACCGGCTGTCCGAGCACTCCCACGAGGCTGCTGCCGGGGGCGGGGAGCAGGCGGGACATCCCTCATCCGGCGCAGCGGGGCTCTGAGGGCGGCGTGATCGAGCGGCCGACCCAGCAGCCCGAGAACGCTGGCGTCCTGCAGCTCGACGCCCGCTCGCGGGAGATCTTTCGCCGCATCGTCGACGGCTATCTCGCGACCGGTGAGCCGGTCGGCTCGCGCAACATCGCCCGCGCGTTGCCGATGGCGCTCTCCCCCGCCTCCGTCCGCAACGTGATGACCGACCTGGAGACGCTCGGGCTGATCTATGCGCCCCATGTCAGTGCCGGGCGCCTTCCGACCGAACTCGGCCTGCGCTTCTTCGTCGATGCGATGCTCGAGATCGGCGACGTTTCCGACGCCGACCGGCGCCGCTTCGAGGCCGAGATCCGCGCCGCCGGGCAGACCCGGTCCTTCGACGACGTGCTCGCCGAAGCGTCGAGCCTGCTCTCCGGACTGTCGCGCGGCGCGGGCGTCGTCGTCGCCTCCAAGCTCGACGCCCGCCTCAAGCATATCGAGTTCCTGCCGCTCGACCCGCGCCGCGGCCTCGTGGTGCTGGTCGGCGAGGACGGCGCCGTCGAGAACCGCGTCGTGCCGCTGCCGCCCGGCCTGCCATCCTCCGCGCTGGTCGAGGCCTCGAACTTCCTCAACGCCCACATCCACGGCCTCACGCTGGCCGAGGCCAAGGCGGAACTCGAGCGAGCCCGCCGCGAGGCCGAGGCCGAACTCGACGCGCTGACCGCGAAAGTAGTCGAGGCCGGCCTCGCAAGCTGGGCGGCGGAGGAGGGCGAACGTCGCCTGATCGTGCGCGGCCAGGCCAACCTCCTCGGCGACCTTCATGCCCTCGACGACCTCGAGCGGGTGCGCCTGCTGCTCGACGACCTCGAAGCCAAGAAGGACGTGATCGAGCTCCTCGGCCGGGCGGAGAACGCTGACGGCGTCCGTATCTTCATCGGCTCGGAGAACAAGCTGTTCTCGCTGTCGGGCTCGTCGCTGATCGCCGCGCCGTTCCGCGACGAGCGCACCAAGGTGGTCGGTGTCGTCGGCGTGATCGGCCCGACCCGCCTCAACTACGCGCGTATCGTGCCGATGGTCGATTACACCGCCCGCCTCGTCGCCCGCGTGCTGGGCGAGGGATGAAGGGTAACGCCTGCGTTGCCCACGTGCGACGCCGGAAGACGTGGACCATCGGCGTTATCGACGCCCACCCTACGTGTCGCGCTCCAGAACACATAAAGATTCCTTTATGTCGCCTTTGCGCCCGTGGCCAAGCGTGCTAGACCGCGCGCCACGCCACCTCAAGCCCGGAGACCAGCATGGCTGCCGCCAAGGATTACGTCGTCAAGGACATCAAGCTCGCCGATTACGGCCGCGCCGAGATCGAGATCGCCGAGACCGAGATGCCCGGCCTGATGGCGACGCGTGAGGAATATGGCCGCGCCCAGCCGCTGAAGGGAGCGCGCATCGCGGGCTCGCTCCACATGACGATCCAGACCGCGGTGCTGATCGAGACGCTGAAGGCGCTCGGCGCTGACGTGCGCTGGGCCTCGTGCAACATCTATTCGACCCAGGATCACGCTGC
This sequence comes from Hyphomicrobiales bacterium, assembly GCA_035547055.1. Lineage (GTDB taxonomy): Bacteria > Pseudomonadota > Alphaproteobacteria > Rhizobiales > Methylopilaceae > DASZVN01. The sequence goes on along the minus strand of DASZVN010000069.1, from coordinate 5,499 downwards.
CGCCGCGGTCGCTGCCGGCGGCACGCCGGTCTTCGCCGTCAAGGGCGAGGGCCTCAAGGACTACTGGGAATACTGCCGCAAGATTTTCGAATGGGGCGACGGCGGGACGCCCAACATGATCCTCGACGACGGCGGCGACGCCACGCTCCTCGTCCATCTCGGCGTCCGCGCCGAGGACGGCGACAAGGCCTTCCTCGACAAGCCCGGCAACGAGGAGGAGGAGGTGCTGTTCGCGCTGATCAAGCGCACGCTGAAGGAGAAGCCCGGCTGGTTCAACGAGATCGCCAAGAACGTCAAGGGCGTCAGCGAGGAGACCACGACCGGCGTCCACCGCCTCTACCAGATGCAGAAGGAAGGGCGGCTGCTGTTCCCGGCGATCAATGTCAACGACAGCGTCACCAAGTCGAAGTTCGACAACCTCTACGGCTGCAAGGAGAGCCTGGTCGACGGCATCCGCCGCGGCACCGACGTGATGATGGCGGGCAAGATCGCCATGGTCGCGGGCTTCGGCGATGTCGGCAAGGGCTCGGCGGCCTCGCTTCGCAACGCCGGCTGCCGCGTCATGGTGTCGGAGATCGATCCGATCTGCGCGCTTCAGGCGGCGATGGAGGGCTACGAGGTCGTCACGATGGAGGAGGCGGCGCCGCGCGCCGACATCTTCGTCACCGCGACGGGTAACGTGGATGTGATCACGCTGGATCACATGCGGGCGATGAAGGACCGCGCGATCGTCTGCAACATCGGCCACTTCGACTCCGAGATCCAGGTTGGCGCCCTGCGGAACTACAAGTGGCAGAACGTCAAGCCGCAGGTCGACCAGATCGAGTTTCCCGATGGCAAGAAGATCATCCTCCTGTCCGAAGGCCGGCTGGTGAATCTCGGCAATGCGACCGGACACCCGTCCTTCGTGATGTCGTCGTCCTTCACCAACCAGACGCTGGCGCAGATCGAGCTCTTCAACAACAAGGGCGACTACAAGAAGCAGGTCTACACCCTGCCCAAGCATCTGGACGAGAAAGTCGCGGCGCTCCACCTCGCCAAGGTCGGCGCGCATCTCACGACGCTGAGCGACAAGCAGGCGAGCTATATCGGCCTGCCCAAGGAAGGCCCGTTCAAGAGCGACGCCTACCGCTACTGAGTAGGAATACGAGCCATGTGGGCGCCCGAGGTGGCGCTCACATGGAACGGCGTCTAGCTGATGTCGTTGCCGTTGCGCTGCATCTCGACAGCGCGGCCGTGGATCAGGCGAAGCAGCGCGAACAGCCGATCGCGATCCTCCTCGGCGAAATCGGCGAGGAGGCGGCGGTTGCGGCGGTTGGCGATGGTCATGAGGCGGCGATAGACCGCCCGGCCTTCCTCGGTCAGGCGGATCTGCGAGGAGCGGCGGACCCGCTGGCGCACCACCAGGCCGCGCTCGACCAGGCGTGTCACCTCGCGGCTGAGCTGGCCCTTGTCGAGGGCGATGCGCTCGGCAATCTCATTGTTCGACAATGCCCCCTCGAAGCCGAGCACCCCGATGATGCGCCACTCGTTCTGGCCGAGGCCGAACTCGCGGCGATAGACGGCGGCTGCGGCGCGGCGGATCGCCGCCGCCAGCGACATCAGATAGGGCGCGAACAGGACGCCGTCGAACGGGTAGGTGCGCTGCCCGCTCCCCCCGCCTGGAGCCGCCGAGGATGACTTCCCGCCCATCAGTGTCCCAGCCCGAGAACGGGGGCGGCGCCGACCCCGACGGCGCTCCCCAATTGGTTGACGATCGCAACTCAACGCTGTCCGAATCAACTCAAAATAGCGCGATTGGACGGGCGAAATCCAGCGCGCCGATGCTCCCAAGTGACTGTCTTACAATTGGAACCCACCACAACCGGCCTGCAACCGTTGTGTTCTCAGGCGGAAAAGCCGCCGTCGGCGAGAAAACGGGTTTCGGCGGCGGTGGGGGTGCGGCCGAGGGCCGCGTTGCGGTGGGGAAAGCGGCCGAAACGCCGGATCACGTCGCGGTGGATCTCGGCATAGCGGAGGAGCATCTCGTCGCCCGCGGCGCGGCAGAGCGCGACGCAGCGCTCCTGGTCGGCCAGATCTTCTGCATGCATCAGCGGTAGGTAGAAGAACTGCTGCAGCAGATGCAAATGCGGCACCCGCCGGTCGAAGCGGCGGGCGATCGCGGCGCGGGCCACCGCGCGGGCCAGCGGGTCGGTCGCGAACGCCTCGGCCTGGCCGCGGAAGATGTTGCGCGGTACCTGGTCGAACAGGATCAGCGCGGCGAGGGCCGCGGACGGATTGTCAGGGGAGGGCGGGGCGGCCACCGCGGCGGCGCGGGCAGGGCCGAGGCGAAGCCTCACCTGGGCGTCGAACCGGGGTCCGCCGGCGTACCAGCGCGACGGGCCGGCCGCGCGCCAATAGGCGACCACGGCGGCGGGATCGAACCCCGGTCGCATCATCCCGCCCCTCCCGCGGCTCAGGCGAGCAGCGCCCACGACCAAAATGCACCGATCGCCATCTGGCAGGCGAAAGCAGTGAATCGAAGGCTGACCATGATCGAGCTGGTCGAAATGAGATGGATGATTGATTGCACGAGGCGCGCGCCGAGGAACGTATAAGCCAGGGGATCCGTAATTCCCGTTCGCGATGTCATGATCGCGATCGCCAGCAGGCCACCGAAGATCGGTAGACCTTCGACGCAGTTGGCGTGAGCGCGCGCCAGCCGCTGCAGGAGCGGCGACAGGCCGGCATTTTCCGGGGTGAAGCCGTTCGCCGGGACCTTTCGCGCCACGACGAGACCGGTGCGGATGACTTCCATCAACAGCAGCAGAAAGAGGGCCCAGGCGACGAAGCCAGTCAGGGCGTAAGCCGTGGAAGACATGTCACCTCTCCTCGCTCTTTCCCGCCAATGGGTGGGGCGTTCGGTCCAGGCGTCTGCAAGCGCGGTGACGGAAGGGAGCCGTGGAGGCTCGCCGGTGACGGCGCCTCCGGCCAAGAGCGGCCTTCGGTCTCATAGCCTGACCTGCTGCGCCGCGATGCGGGCATAGAGCGCCGGCGTCAGCGGCTCGAAGCGGCCGCTCGCGGCGTCGTCGAAGCGGAGCTCGTCCTTGACCGCGATCGGGTCGAAGCCGTCGCGGACGAGCTCGGTCTTGCGCGGCTTGAAGGTGCCGGTCAGGTCCATCTGCGGGAGCAGGCGCACGAACAGCGGCCGGGCATAGGCCGGCAGCTCGTCGTTGACGCGGCGGTAGAGCGTGTCCCAGTCGAAGGTCGGGTCGACCACCAGCGCCGCCATCCCGGCGCGGCCGTCGGCACCGGGCACCGCGACGCCGTAGACGTTGGCCTCCTTCACGCCGGGCACGCCGGTCAGCATCTCGGCGACCTGGGTGGTGGCGACGTTCTCGCCCTTCCAGCGATAGGTGTCGCCGACGCGGTCGATGAAGAAGAAATAGCCGCGGCGGTCCTTCCTCATCAGGTCGCCGGTGCGGAACCAGGTGTCGCCGGGCGCGAACACGTCGTGGAGGATCTTGCGCTCGGTCTCGGCGCGGTCGGCGTAGCCCTCGAAGCGGTTGGCCGGCTTGCTCGGGTCGTTCAGAACCTCGCCGATCAGCTCGCCGACCTCGTCGGGCGCGCATTCGATGCAGCGGCCGTCCGGCCCCCGCACCGGCTGCTCGGTCTCGACGTCGAAACGGATGACCTTGACCGGGAAGCGCCGCTCCGCCCACCACGGGATGCGGCCGACCGCGCCGGGCGTGTTGTCGAAGTTGAACAGCGCCACGTTGCCCTCGGTCGCGGCGTAGAACTCGCGGATCTCGGGGATGCGGAAACGCTCCACGAAGGTCGGCCAGATGTCGGGCCTGAGGCCGTTGCCGCAGCAGAGGCGGACGTGGTGGTGCTTCTCCGCCTCGCTCGGCGGCGCGTTGACGAGATAGCGGCAGAGCTCGCCGACATATTGGAACAGCGTGCAGTCCCACCGCACGATGTCGTCCCAGAACTCGCGGGCCGAGAACTTCTCGCGGATGACGACCGAGCCGCCGCCGACGAGCGGCGCCCCGACCGCGATCACGCCACCGACGGTGTGGTACATCGGCAGCGCCACGTACATGCGGTCGCTCGGCTTGGTGTTCATCACCCCGGCGAAGCCGTGGGTCGCGATCATCAGGCGGTAGTGGTTGATGTTGGCGGCCTTGGGCAGGCCGGTGGTGCCGCTGGTGTAGATGTAGAGCGCGCGGTCCTCGATGGTCAGCGCCGGCTTTTCGCCGGGGCCGAGCGGCGTGCCGTCCATCTCGGCGACGACGAGGTCGATCCGCGCGTCGGCGGTGCGAGCATCGCCATCCGCCCAGACCTTGGGGCCGCTGCCGAGGCGCGAGCGCACCGTCTCGAAGGCCGCCATCAGCGGCGCCGCGACGATGACGTGCTTCGGCCGCACGATGTCGATGCAGTGGGCGAGGCCGGCGCCGGCGAGGTTGGTGTTGAGCAGCGCGACCGCTCCGCCGGCGCGGATCACGCCGAGCCAGAGCGCAAAATAGTCCGGCCGGTTCGGCATCAGGAGGGCGACCGCGTCGCCCTTGGCGAGGCCCTGGGCGCGGGCCCAGCGGGCATAGCGGTTGGCGCGGGCGTCGAGCTCGGCATAGGTGAAGCGCTCGCCGTCCGAGAGCAGCGCCGGACGGGGGCCGTGCTGCGCCGCGAGCTCGGCGATCACGTCGGGGAAGGTGCGGTTCGGGTGCTTGCCGACCGGGGACGACAATCGGAGGCCGCGCATCAACCCCGTCAGTGCCGCCGTCTCGCGCCGCACGCGATCGACCAGCCCGAGCATCCACCCCGCCTCCCTGCGCCGCACCCCGTCCCGCTTGCCATGAAGCGCTGGTGTGTTGACGAACGCAAGATGCCGCGGGCCAGCACATTTTCAGGGCGAGGCGGATTGCGTGTCCTCGCCAGCGCCGTCGCCCGTCGCCCGGATCGCTTGCTGCGCCGGCGACTCGACCGCTCCCTCCGGGAGAGACGATGAAGCTCCACAGCCCTTCACCTCTCCCCGCCGGGGAAAGGTCGAGTCGCCCGCGAACTCGCGTGTTCGCAAGTTCGCTCCGAAGGATCGCAAATCGGGCAAGCCGATTTGCGTGGGCGACTGGGTGAGGGGCCGGCACGGTCGAGATGGAGCGCGAGGACCGCGTCATGCTCCAGGCCGGACCGAAGACGCGCTAGTGCTTCGCCGCCTCGGCCTTCTTCGGCGCGGGCTTCCGGGTCTTGGGCTGAGCCCTGGCTGACTTGGCCTTCGACCCGGCCTTGGCCGACGCGTGGTGATGCTTCGCCTTGTGGTGCGCTGCCGGCTTCGGCCGCGGCTTGTCGCCGGCGATGACGAGCGGCGGTCCGGCGGGCGTCGGGGGCGGCGTCGTGCCGAGGAAGACCCGCACCGGCACGATCGGCGGCGCCGACTTGGCGAGGTAGGGCTGGCCCGCGTCGGTATCGACCAGGCCCGACAGCGGGGTCGCGTCGCCGGTGTCCTCGGCCTCCTGCTGCGGGCGC
>DASZVN010000068.1:0-29407 GCA_035547055.1 Hyphomicrobiales bacterium | reverse complement strand
GGACCGGAATACGCGCTTCCAGTCGCGCGGTATCGGCTTGAGGCTTGGGCACGGCCGGCTCCTTCGCCCGAAGATATACGGCAAAATGCCGTATATCTCAAGATCGGGTCGCGACGCCGAGCCCGGCGCAGCCGTTCTCAGACACGCTTCTTTGCCACCGGCTTCTTCAGCGCGGCGTCGATCCGCGTCTGCCAGCCGCGGCCCCCGGCGCGGAAATGGGCCAGCACTTCCGGCGACAGCCGGATGTTGATGGCCTCCTTGGGGGCGGCCGATCGCGGCCTGCCGCGGCGCAGCGCCGGCAGGAACGCCTCGCGCGCTTCCTCGTCGAAGATCGGCACGCCGCCGCGCATGAACACGGCGCGGGCACGCTCCTCTTCGGTCAGCTCCGGGATTTCGTATTCCTCAGGCTGGATCTCATGGGCGTCGATCTTAGCCAAGTCGCTGCCCAATTTGCGCATGTTCGCGGTCAGCAGCCTTCCTCATCCAGCGGACATCGCGTGCGCCGCGCATCCATGGAGACAGCCGGGTGGCACCGGGCGGCGACATGGTGTAAGCGACCGCGTCCATACCTACATCGGCGCCATGCAAACCGTTATCATCGTCATCCACCTGATGATCGTGCTCGCGCTCGTCGTCGTGGTCCTGCTGCAGCGGTCGGAAGGCGGAGCACTCGGGATCGGCGGTGGCGGCGGCTTCATGTCGGGGCGGGCCCAGGCCAACGCGCTGACCCGCGCGACCGCGATCCTGGCCGGGCTGTTCTTCATCACCAGCGTGGCGCTGGCCTGGCTCGGCGGCACCGGCCACTCGACCCGCTCGATCTTCGACACCGGCGCGCCGGCCACCACGGCGCCGGGCCGGCCGGGAGCGCCGCAGGTCCCGACCTCGGGCGGCGTGTTGCAGATGCTGAAGCCGCAGGGCCAGGGCCAGGTGCCGACCTCGGGTGCCGGCGCACCGACCGCTCCGGCCCCGGCGGCCGGCGGTGCGGCCGCCCCGCAGGCGCCGGCGGCGCCTGCCGCACCGGCCAAGCCCGCGGCGCCGACCCAGCCCGAGGTGCCGACCTCGCATTAGGGAGCCGTCATTGCGGGAGCGAAAAGCGGCGAAGCAAGCTAGCGGCCACAGGCCCGTTTCCTGGATTGCTTCGCTTCGCTCGCAATGACGGGGCGGTTTCCACAGGCCCGATTGGAAAGAGCGAATCGATGTTGCCGAGGATAGGGTGAAGGCCCATGGCGCGGTATGTCTTCATCACCGGCGGCGTGGTCTCCTCCCTCGGCAAGGGCCTTGCCTCGGCGGCGCTCGGCGCGCTGCTCCAGGCGCGCGGCTACAAGGTGCGGCTGCGCAAGCTCGACCCCTATCTCAACGTCGACCCGGGGACGATGAGCCCCTACCAGCACGGCGAGGTCTACGTCACCGACGACGGCGCCGAGACCGATCTCGACCTCGGCCATTACGAGCGCTTCACCGGCCGCCCGACCAGCAAGGCCGACAACATCACCACCGGCCGCATCTACCAGGACATCATCGCCCGCGAGCGCCGCGGCGACTATCTCGGCGGCACCGTGCAGGTGATCCCCCACGTCACCGACGCCATCAAGGACTTCGTCCTCTCCGGCAACCACGACTACGACTTCGTCCTGGTCGAGATCGGCGGCACCGTCGGCGACATCGAGGGCCTGCCGTTCTTCGAGGCGATCCGCCAGCTCGGCAACGACCTGCCGCGGGGCGACGCCGTCTACATCCACCTGACGCTGCTCCCCTTCATCCCGAGCGCGGGCGAGCTCAAGACCAAGCCGACCCAGCACTCGGTGAAGGAGCTGCGCTCGATCGGGATCCAGCCCGACATCCTCCTGTGCCGGACCGACCGCGAGATCCCGCGCGAGGAGCGGCGGAAGCTCGCGCTGTTCTGCAATGTCCGCGAGAGCGCGGTGATCGCGGCGCAGGACGTCGAGAACATCTACGAGGTGCCGGCCGCCTACCACGCCCAGGGCCTCGACGACGAGGTGCTGAAGGCCTTCGGGGAGAAGGCGGCGCGCGAGCCCGACATGGCGCGCTGGGACGAGATCGGCGAGCGGCTCCGCAACCCCGAGGGCGAGGTCACCATCGCCGTCGTCGGCAAGTACACGGGCATGAAGGACGCCTACAAGTCCCTGACCGAGGCGCTGGTCCACGGCGGCATCGCCAACCGGGTCAAGGTCCATCTCGACTGGATCGAGAGCGAGATCTTCGAGGCCGAGGACCCGGCGCCGTTCCTCGAGCATGTCGACGGCATCCTGGTGCCGGGCGGCTTCGGCCAGCGCGGCGCCGAGGGCAAGATCAGGGCCGCGACCTTCGCCCGCGAGCGCGCGGTGCCCTATTTCGGCATCTGCTTCGGCATGCAGATGGCGGTGATCGAGGCGGCGCGGAACCTCTCGGGCATCGCTGCGGCCAACTCCACCGAGTTCGGCGCGACGAGCGAGCCGGTGGTCGGCCTGATGACGGAGTGGGTGCGCGGCAACGTGCTGGAGCAGCGGGCGGCCAACGGCGCGCTCGGCGGCACGATGCGGCTCGGCGCCTATCCCGCGCATCTCCAGCGCGGCTCCAAGGTGTCCGCCATCTACGGCGGCGCCACGGAAATCTCCGAGCGCCACCGCCACCGCTACGAGGTCAACCCGGCCTATCGCGACCGGCTGGAGCAGCAGGGCCTGCGCTTCGCCGGCATGTCGCCCGACGGCCTCCTGCCTGAGATCGTCGAGCTGGAGGGCCACCCCTGGTTCGTCGGCGTCCAGTTCCACCCCGAGCTGAAGTCGCGCCCGTTCGACCCCCACCCGCTGTTCGCCTCCTTCATCGCCGCCGCCGTGGAGCAGAGCCGGCTGGTGTAGTGGCGAGGCCGCTCCGTCATTGCGAGGAACGGAACGACGAAGCAATTCAGGGGCAATAGGCGCCATCCCCTGCGGCCCTGGATTGCTTCGCTTCGCTCGCAATGACGGGCTCTCCGCCGTCATGGCCGGGCTTGTCCCGGCCATCCACGACTTCCTTCTCCACGGCGCCGCCAACGCGTGGATGCCCGGCCCAAGGTCGGGCATGACGGGGGACGCCGCCGCCACATCCCTGCCATGGTGAGGAATTCGTTACCATGGCGGCGCACCATCGGTGGCGCGGGCGGGGACGAGCGGGCGTGGCGACGGATCTCCTGGCGGGGCGGAGCGAGACGCAGCCGGTGGCGGCGCTGACGCGGCCGCCGCGGATCGCGGTGGTCGATTCCGGGCTCGGCGGGCTCACCGTGTTCGCCGCGGTGGCGGCCGGGCTGCCGCAGGCCGAGCTGACCTATCTCGCCGACGATGCCGCCTTTCCCTATGGCCGCCTCGGCGATGCGGCGCTGGTCGCGCGCGTCGCGGCCCTGGTCGACCGGCTGATCGCCGAGACCGCGCCCGACCTCGTCGTGATCGCCTGCAACACCGCCTCGACGCTGGTGCTGCCGCATCTTCGCGCCGCCCATGCCATCCCCTTCGTCGGCACCGTGCCGGCGGTGAAGCCGGCGGCGGCGCTGTCCGCCACCAAGCGCATCAGCGTGCTGGCGACGCCGGGTACCGTTGCCCGCGACTACACCCGCGCCCTGATCGCGACCCACGCCGCCGGCTGCGCCGTGACCCTGGTCGGCAGTCCGCGCCTCGCCGGCCATGCCGAGGCCGAGATGCGCGGCGAGCCGGTGCCGGACGCCGCCATCGCCGCCGAGATCGCGCCCGCCTTCGTCGACGACGGCCGCGGCCGCACCGACGTCGTGGTGCTCGCCTGCACCCATTTCCCGCTGCTCGGCGAGCGGCTGCGCGCGCTCGCGCCCTGGCCGGTCCAGTTCGTCGATCCGGCGCCGGCGGTGGCGCGCCGCGCCGCCGCGCTGATCGGCCCGCTCGCCCCGACGCGCGATCCCCGGCCGCCGCGCGCCCTGTTCACCGGCGATGCCGCCGTTCCGCCGGCCCTCGCCGCTGCCCTGGCGCGGCGCGGCCTGCCCGAGATCGCCGCGCTGAAGCTGCCCTTCGCCGGGTAGGCGCCGCCGCGCCGCCGTGGCACAGTCCGCCCGGCCGAAAATGGCCGGCGCGAGGGCAGGGAGAGCGAGATGGCAGCGACGCCGATCGGGTTCGTCGGGGTGGGGCGCATGGGCGGCGCCATGGCGCGGCGGCTCATCGACGCCGGCCATGCCGTCACGGTCTACGACCCGAGCGAGGCCGCCGTCGCGGCGCTGGTCGCCAAGGGCGCCACCAAGGCCGCGTCGCCGGCCGCGGTCGCCGCGGTGGCCGAGACGGTGTTCGCAAGCCTGCCGAGCCCGGCGGTGGTGCAGGAGGTCGCGCTCGGCGCGGACGGCGTCGTCAACGGCCAGGCGGTCAAGACCTTCATCGACCTCTCGACCACCGGCCCGCGCGTCGCCGCCGCGGTGGCCAAAGGCCTCGCCGAGCGTCAGGTCGGGATGCTCGACGCCCCGGTCTCGGGCGGCGTCTCGGGCGCCGAGAAGGGCACGCTGGCGGTGATGGTGTCCGGCCCGCGCCACCGCTTCGACGCCCTCGAATCCCTGCTCAAGAATTTCGGCAAGCTGTTCTTCGTCGGCGAGACGCCCGGCGCCGGCCAGATCGTGAAGCTCGCCAACAACCTCCTGGCGGCCACCGCCCTCGCGGTGTCCTCCGAGGCGATCGCGATGGGCGTGAAGGCCGGGCTCGATCCCAAGGTGATGATCGACATCATCAACGTGTCGAGCGGCCGCAACAGCGCGACGCAGGACAAGTTCCCGCGCGCGGTGCTGCCGCGGACCTTCGACTTCGGCTTCACCACCGGCCTCTCCTACAAGGACGTGCGGCTCTGCCTGGAGGAGGCCGAGGCGCTCGGCGTGCCGATGGTGGTCGGCAGCGCCACGCGGCAGATGCTCGCGATCACCAACGCCCTGTTCGGCCCGGACTCCGACTTCACCTGCATCGCCAAGAGCGTGGAGCAGTGGGCCGGCGTCGAGATCAAGGGCTGAGGCCGATGTCCAGGGGCCGCGCTCCTCGTCCGGAGCGGCGAAGCCGCGATCCGGATCCGGTCAGGCGCGCCGTGCTTCCATCCGGATCCCGGCGCTCGCCTTCGGTGCGGCCGGGATGACGAGGCTAGGCACCCAAGCAAGTCCGCTACCGTGAGTTCGCGATGCCCCGTCCCGGTCCTCGCAACCTGATCACCGACGTTGCCGGCCTGAAGGTCGGCCACGCCGAGGATGCCCGCGTCGCCTCGGGCACCACCGCCATCGTGTTCGACGCGCCGGCGGTCGCGGCGGTCGACGTGCGCGGCGGCGGGCCGGGCACGCGCGAGACCGACCTCCTCTTGCCCGAGCGCACGGTCGCGGCCATCGACGCGATCGTCCTCTCCGGCGGCTCGGCCTTCGGGCTCGACGCCGGGGCCGGGGTGATGGCAGCGCTGGCCGAGGCGGGGAGGGGCTTCGTCATCGGCCCGGCGCGGGTGCCGATCGTGGTCGGCGCGGTGCTGTTCGATCTCCTGAACGGCGGCGACAAGGCCTGGGGCCGCTTCCCGCCGTTCCGCGACCTCGGCTTTCGCGCGGCGCAGGCTGCCGCCGGCGCGTTCGCCCTCGGCAGCGTCGGCGCCGGCCTCGGCGGCACGACCGCCAATCTCAAGGGCGGGATGGGCTCGGCCTCGGCGGTGCTGGACGACGGCACCACCGTCGGCGCGCTCGCCGCGGTCAACGCCGCCGGCCGCGCCACCATCGGCGACGGCCCGCATTTCTGGGCGGCGCCGTTCGAGCTCGGCTCAGAGTTCGGCGGCCGTGGCCTGCCGGCGGCGATGCCGAAGGGCGCTCTCGACCTGCCATCGTGGCCGATGCCGGGCGAAAGCACGACGTTGGCGGTGGTCGCGACCGACGCCACCCTCACCAAGGCCGAGGCGCGCCAGCTCGCGGTGATGGCGCAGGACGGCATGGCGCGGGCGCTGGTGCCGGTTCACACCCCGCTCGACGGCGACCTCGTCTTCGCCGCCGCGACCGGGCGGCGTCCGCTTGGCGACCCGGTCCGCGGCCTTGCGGCGCTCGGCCACGCCGCGGCCATCGTGCTGGCGCGTGCGATCGCCCGCGGCGTCTACGAGGCGACCGCGCTGCCGTTCCCCGGCGCCCGCCCGGACTGGAAGAGCCGCTTCGCCTGAGGCGCCGGGATTCTCGGCTGTCATCCCGGACGCGCGGGCCGCGATCCGGGATCTGGCCTCCGCGTCGACCTCGGGTTCCGGATCGCCGCTGCGCGGCTTCCGGGACGACAGCGGCGGGCGAACCCTCCTGAGCCTTCCCGCATTGGTCCGGGCGGAGCCGGACGCCTTGCGCGTCCGGCCAAGGAGATCAGCCCATGCCCCGGATCGCGCCCCTGGTCGCCCTGTCCCTCGGCCTCACCGTGTCGACGCTGGCCCTCGCCCAGGCGATTCCCCAGGTCGACACCCAGCAGGAGAAGCAGACGCCCCAGCAGGAGGGCTTGCAAAGCTGCACCACTCAGGCGAAGAACCGCGGGCTCAACGGCGATGCCGAGCGCGATTTCGTCGCCAAGTGCCTGACCGGCAAGGAAGGCGTCGGTCCGGCACCGAAAAAGGTGCCGCCCGAGCAGCAGCAGATCGTCTGCAGCCGCCAGGCCGCGGACCTTCACCTGACCGGCGGGCGGCGGGCGAGCTTCGTCAAGGACTGCATGGCCGGCAACACCGACAAGAAGCCCTGAGCGGAACACCGGGAGGAGGGGATGAGCGAGGCGGTGCTGGAGGGGCGCAAGCCGGCGGCGGCCGAGGCGCCGATGCGCCCGCTTCGCATGGGGCCGCGCGAGGTCGCGATGCGGACCGCGCCCGACGGGACCATCTACGTCAAGTCGGCCCATCCGCTCGGCCCCTACGGCCGGCGCTACCTGGAGCCGCTGGAGCACTGGGCCGGCGTCGCGCCGGACCGCGTCTTCCTCGCCGAGCGCGACGCCGCCGGCGAATGGCGCCGCCTGACCTATGCCGCGGCGCTGGCCGAGGTCCGGGCCGTCGGCGAAGCGCTGCTCCGCCGCAAGGTGTCGGTCGAGCGCCCGGTCGCGATCCTCTCGGGCAATTCGATCGACCACGCCGTGCTCGGCCTCGCCGCCGGCCTCGTCGGCGTTCCCTACGCGCCGGTGTCGCCGGCCTATTCGCTGGTCGCGACCGACTACGCCAAGCTCCGCCATATCGTCGGGCTGCTGACGCCCGGCCTGATCTACGCGGCGGACGGCGCCCGCTTCGCCAAGGCGATCGCGGCGGTGGCGCCGGCCGACGCCGAGATCGTGGTCGGCCAGAACCCGCCGCCGGACCGGCCGGCGACGCTCTTCGCCGACCTCCTCGCGACCCCGCCGACCGCGGCGGTCGACCGCGCCGCGGCGGCGGTGACGCCCGAGACGATCCTGAAGGTGCTCTTCACCTCGGGCTCGACCAGCATGCCCAAGGGCGCCATCCAGACCAACGGGATGCAGTGCGCCAACCAGGAGATGATCCGCACCGCGATGGCGTTCCTCCGGGACGAGCCGCCGGTCCTGGTCGACTGGTCGCCCTGGCACCACACCGCCGGCGGCAACAACAATTTCGGCCTCGTGCTGTTCAACGGCGGCTCGAACTACATCGACGGCGGCGCGCCGACGCCGGCCTTGATCGAGACCATGGTGCGGAACCTCCGCGACGTGCCGGCGACGATGAACTCCGGCGTGCCGCGCGGCTGGGAGGATCTCCTGCCCTATCTCCGGGCCGACGAGACGTTCCGCAGGACGTTCTTCTCGCGCCTCAGGCTGATGTTCTATGGCGGCGCCAGCCTGCCGCAGCACGTCTGGGATGCCTATAACGAGCTTGCCGTCGCGACCGTGGGCGAGCGCATCCCGATCATGACCGGGTTCGGCTCGACCGAGACCGGCCCGTTCGCGCTCGGCTCCGACCCGAGCGCGCCCCGCGCCGGCATCATCGGCCTGCCGCCGCCGGGGCTCGAGCTGAAGCTGGTGCCGAACGACGGCAAGCTCGAGGCCCGCGTGCGCGGCCCGGCGATCACGCCGGGCTACTGGCGCCAGCCCGAGCTGACCGAGGCCGCCTTCGACGAGGAGGGCTTCTACCGGCTCGGCGACGCCTTCGCCTTCGTCGATCCCGCCGACGTGTCGAAAGGCTTCGCCTTCGACGGGCGCGTCGCCGAGAACTTCAAGCTCACCACCGGCACCTGGGTCAGCGTCGGGCCGCTGCGCGAGCGGATCCTGGCCCATTTCGCGCCGCTCCTGCGCGACGTGGTCGTCGCCGGGCACGACCGTACCGAGATCGCCGTGCTGGCGTTTCCCAATCCGGTCGGCATCGCGAAGATGGCGCCGGAGCTCGGCCCGGAGGCGAGTGGCGCCGCGGTTGCCGCCCACCCGGCGGTGCGCGCGGCGCTCGCCGAGAAGCTGGCCTCCTTCGCCGCCGCTTCGACCGGCAGCAGCAACCGGGTCGCCCGGCTGATCCTCTTGGAGGAGCCGCCGTCGAGCGAGGGCGGCGAGATCACCGACAAGGGCTCGATCAACCAGCGCGCCGTGCTCGGCCGCCGCGCCGCCCTGGTCGCCGCGCTCTACGCCGACCCGCCGGGCGCCGAGGTGATCGTGGCGTGATCCTCGCAGGGGGGCATCGGCATCGCCGATGCCCGTGATCCTCGCAGGGTGGGCATCGCCGATGCCCAACGGGCAGCGCCCGACATGGGCCTGCTGCGCATGCCCGCCCTACGACCCGATCGCCTCGGCCAGCACCACGCTCTTCACCAGCGCATAGACCGCGCGGCCGGGCGCGAGGTCCAGTTCGTCGGCGGCCTTGCGGGTGATCTCGGCGCGGAGCACGGCGCCGCCGATGTCGATCGCGACCTCGGCGACCGCGCCGTCGCCCCGGACGACGGTGCGGACCGTGCCGGGCAGGGCATTGCGGATCGAGACCGCCTGGGGCGCCTCGCGCGCCACGATCACGTCGCGGGCGAGGATGCGGAGGTGCACCTCGTCGCCCGGCCGGCCGAACACGCCGGGGGCGGTGAGACGGTGGCGGCCGAGCGCCAGCAAGGTGAGGCGGTAGGCCTCGTCGTGGCCGGAGACGGTCGCGACCAGCTCCGTCGCCGCGGCCAGGCGCTCGGCCGCCGTCGCGACGCCGGCCCGCGCCGCGGTCTCGGCGAAGGGGCCGTCGGCGACGACCTTGCCCTCGGCCAGGACGACGAGGCGCTGGGCCAGCCGCTCGGCCTCCTCCAGCGCGTGGGTCACGTAGAGGATCGGCAGCGCCGTCGCCGCCACCAGCCGCTCCAGAAAGGGCAGGATCTCGGCCTTGCGGGCGGCGTCGAGCGCGGCCAGCGGCTCGTCGAACAGGAGCGCTTCGGGGCCGGCGAGGAGCGCCCGGCCGATCGCGACCCGCTGGCGCTCGCCGCCGGAGAGCGAGCGCGGCCGCCGCGGCAGGAGGCCCTCGATGCCGAGCAGGACGACGACCTCTTCCAGGCTCGGCCGGCTCGGCCGCGGCGTCACCCGCCGCCGTCCGAACAGGAGGTTCGAGCGCACCGAGAGATGCGGCATCAGCCGGCTCTCCTGGAACACCACACGAACCGCGCGGCGGTGCGGCGGCACGTCGATCCCGGCGGCGCCGTCGAACAGGGTGCGGCCGTTCAGGACGATGCGCCCGGCATCGGGCCGCGCCAGCCCGGCGGCGAGCGCCACGATGGTCGACTTGCCGGCCCCCGACGCGCCGACCAGCGCGGTGACGCCCGGCGGCACCGCGAAGGCGGCGTCGAGCGCAAAGCCGCCGACCCGGCGCCGGACTGCGATCTCCAGCATGCTCAGCCGCTCAGGCGGGCGACGAGCCGCCGGTTCAGCAGCTCGGAGGCGAACAGGGCGAGGAGCGAGATCGCGATCGCGAGCGCGACGAGCCGCATCGCCGACGCATCGCCGCTCGGCGTCTCGATGAAGGTGTAGATCGCGATCGGCAGCGTCTGGGTCTCGCCCGGGATGTTGCCGACGAAGGTGATCGTGGCGCCGAACTCGCCGAACGCCTTGGCGTAGCCGAGCACGGTGCCGGCGAGGATGCCGGGGGCCGCCAGCGGCAGCGTCACCGCGAAGAAGGTGCCGAGCGGCCCCGCGCCGAGCGTCGAGGCGGCCTGCTCCAGCCGGCGGTCGACCGCCTCGATCGAGAGCCGGATCGCCCGGACCATCAGGGGGAAGCCCATCACCGCCGCGGCGATGGCGGCGCCGGTCCAGCGGAACGAGAAGACGATGCCGCAGCACTGGTCGAGCAGCGCGCCGAGCGGTCCGTTCCGCCCGAGCAGGAGGAGGAGGAGGTAGCCCGTCACGACCGGCGGCAGCACCAGCGGCAGATGGACGAGGCCGTCGAGCAGCGTCTTGCCGGGAAAACGCCAGCGCGCCAGCGCATAGGCCGCGAGGATGCCGAAGGGCAGCGCCGCCAGGGTCCCGACCGTCGAGACGAGAATGCTGATCCGGACCGCCTCGATCTCGTCGGGGCCGAAGCCGAGGGTCATGGCGGGCAGGCCCCGCCGTCGTTGCGAGCCAAGCGAAGCAATCCAGCGGGCGCAGGCGCTGCGCCTGGAACCGCTGGATTGCGTCGTCGCTCCGCTCCTCGCAATGACGGCCTCATCGCGGGCCCTACGAGCCGCGTGCGTCGGCAGGCTTCACGAAGCCGTAGTGGAAGAAGACCTTCTGCGCGTCCGGCCCTTCGAGGAAATGCACGAACCTGGTGGCCGCGTCCTGCTCCGTCGAGCTCTTGAGCACGGCGATCGGATAGATGATCGCAGGGTGGCTCGAGGCCGGGAAGGTGCCGACGATCTTGACCTTGGGCTCGATGGCGGCGTCGGTCGAATAGACGATGCCGAACTTGGCCTCGCCGCGCGCGACATAGGCGAGGGCGACGCGCACGTTCTCGGCCTGCACCACCGACGGCTGCACCGCGTCCCACTGGCCGAGCGCGGTCAGCGCCTGCTTGCCGTACTTGCCGGCGGGGACGGAGTCGACCAGCGCCATCGCCAGCTTGCCGCCGCCGAGCAGGGCCTTGAAGTCGGTGCTCTTGGTGATCGTGACCGGGGCGATGCCGGAATCAGCGCCGGCGGCGAGGACCAGGCTGTTGCCGAGGAGGTCCTGCCGGGTCGCGGCGACGATCAGGCCCTTCTTGGCCTCGCGGTCCATCCAGTCGAGGTCGGCCGAGATGAAGACGTCGGCCGGTGCGCCGGCCTCGATCTGCTTGGCCAGCGCGGGGGTGCCGGCATAGCTGACCCGGACCGGCACATCCGAGGTCTTGCTCCAGTCCTTCACGGCGGCGTTGAGGGCGTCCTTGAGGCTCGCGGCGGCGAGCACGGTCAGCGGCGCCGGCGCCGCTGCGGCAGGGAGGGCGACCGCGGCCCCGGCGAAAAGCGACAGCGCCGCCACGAGGCGGCGAAAACGGAACAGGCGCACGAGCCCCTCCTTCCGGACTTCATCCGGCACGGATCGTATGAATCGGCGGGGGCGCCTCGCGGTCCAGCGACGCGGCGAAGGCCCTGGGACTGGCGCCATCAGCGGCGCGCCGCAGCGCTTCGGCGCGGCAGCGGGAGTGTGCGAAAGCCACAGGCCGAATGCAAGGGCGTGGCCGGCCCGCAACCTCGCCGCGGCGGGGAACCTTGGCCGGCCGGGTGAATTGTGCGGTCTTCCCGCCCCCGCCGGGCGCAGCCACGCGAGAGACGGCCGCCATGCTGAAATGGGCCCTGATCTTCTTCATCATCTCGATCATCGCCGGCGTGTTCGGCTTCACCGGCATCTCTGCTGCGGCCGGGGCGGTGGCGCGCATCCTGTTCTTCATCTTCGTGGTGATCTTCGTCATTCTCCTGGTGCTGGGGCTGCTCGCCGGGCAGGCGCTGTTCTGACTGCCGGCGGCGTCCGAGGGGCGGCGCCCGTGCGCCGCCGCCGCTGTTGCAACCGATGCGAATGCGTCGTAATTTCGTATCGTCCGATATAGTTGAAGGGATCCCGATGCGTGCCCATGCCGACGTGCCGACCTTGAACGCGCGGCGCTACATGACCCAGCTCTGCAAGCATTGGGGTCACAAGTTTCCGGTCGAGTTTTCCGAGGAGGACGGCCGCATCGAGCTGACCGCCGGCACCTGCGTGATGCACGCCGGCGCCGAGGCGCTGTCGATCGACGTCGAGGCCGCCGACGAACCTGCCGTCCGCCGCCTGGGCGATGTGGTCGCCAACCACGTCGCCCGCTTCGCCTTCCGCGAGGAGCTCCATTTCGATTGGAAGCCCGAGGCGGAATAGGGCGTAGGGTGGGCATCGGCACCGATGCCCACGACGTGGGCAAAGCAGAGAGCTTGCCCACCCTACAGTGAGGCGACCGATGCAAATTCGCCCAATCCGCACGCCCGAGGATCACGCTGCGGCGCTACGCGCCATCGCGGCGCGATGGACCTAGCCGGATTCAGCCAAAAGGACTTGGCCGGCCTGCTGGGCTCGCGCTCCCGTGCCTCGGAAATCCTCAATCGGAAGCGGGCGCTCAACCTGGTGCAGGTTCAACGCATCGCGGCCGCCTGGAAGATTCCGGCCGAACTCCTCATCCAGGCTTATCCGGTCGGCGACGCTGCCTAGGCTGGTCTTCGCGGCACGATCAGGTTGGCGACCAGGACCTGCACCGGCTCGCCGTCCTGGTTGACGGTGGTCGAGCGCATCTTGACCACGCCCTGGGTCGGGCGGGAGCGCGACGGGCGGACCTCCAGGACCTCGCTCTCGACATGGAGGCGGTCGCCCGGCCGCACCGGGCGCGGCCAGCGCAGCTCGTCCATGCCGGCGCCGATGACGCCCCAGGCGAGGGGCGCGCCCTGGGTCGCGAGAAGGCGCATGGTCAGCGCCGCGGTGTGCCACCCGCTCGCCGCGAGGCCGCCGAAGAACGAGGCCTTGGCGGCTTCCTCGTCGAGGTGGAAGGGCTGCGGGTCGAACTCGGCGGCGAAGCGGCGAATGGCGTCAGCGTCGACGGCGATCTCGCCGGTCCGGTAGGTCTGTCCGGCCGCGAGGTCCTCCAGATAGAGCCGCGCGCGGTCGGCGGTCGTGGCCTCGCTCATCGCTTCCGCTCCCATCGTCATCCCCCGTTTCAAGTCGTAGCGCAAAGCTGGGGCCGAACGCACCGGTCGTGCGTTGAGCGGGGCGCAGCGCTGCCCTGCGGCGACGCGCGAGGCTATGAGGCCGGTGGCGCCCTTGCTAGGGTCGCGCCGGGCGGAGGCGAGGCGACGTGGCACGGACGCTGTCCTTTTCGGAGCTGATGCAGGCGATCGCCGGCCGCGGCCGCCTGTTCCTCGATCGCATGCGGAGCGGCCAGGCGTTGTCGAGCGCCGGCTTCGAGGCCGTGGCCGACCTCCTGCTGTCGAGCCGCGGCGAGGCCTCCGGCATGGCGCTCGCGGCCGAAATCCGCCGGCGCTGGGAGGCGGCGGACCGTGCCGGCAAGCGCGATTTCCTGCTTGCCATGGCGGAGAAGTTCGGCGTCGACCACAACCGCCTCCGGGCCGCCGTCGCGCGCTACGAGGCGGAGGACAGCGAGGCAGCCGTCGCCGCGCTCCGCGCCGCCGCCGAATCGCGCCGGCTCGAGCTGTTCCGCCGCCTCAACATGACGCCCGGCGCCATGAAGATGCTGGTCGACATGCGCGAGCTCGCGCTGGAGGAGCAGCGCGCGGAGCCGTCGCTCGCCGCCGTCGCCGCCGACCTCGCCGACCTCCTCGGCTCGTGGTTCAACCGCGGCTTCCTGGTGCTGCGTCCGATCGACTGGTCGACCTCGGCGACGATCCTCGAGAAGATCGTGCGCTACGAGGCGGTCCACCCGTTTCGCGACTGGGAGGATCTGCGCCGGCGGGTGCAGCCCAGCGACCGGCGCTGCTTCGCCTTCTTCCATCCCCAGCTCATCGACGAGCCCCTGATCTTCGTCGAGGTGGCGCTGACCCGCGACATGTCGGCGTCGATCGACGCCCTGCTCGACGAGAGCCGCGAGGAGCTCGACCCCGCCGACGCGACGACCGCGGTGTTCTACTCGATCTCGAACTGCCAGGAGGGGCTGCGCGGCATCTCGTTCGGGAGCTTCCTGATCAAGCAGGTGGTCGAGGATCTCCGGGCCGAGCTGCCGCGCCTCGCGGATTTCGTGACGCTGTCGCCGGTGCCGGGCTTCGCCGCCTGGCTCGCCGCCCAGCGGCTGGAGGATTTCACCCTGCCGGGGAACTCGGCGCTGGCGCTGCCGTCGGTGATCGCCGAGCCGCACTGGCCCGCCGACCGGGTGGTGTCCGAGGAAGCCGAGGACGGCCTCCTGGCGCTGGCCGCCCACTATCTCATCAAGGCGAAGGGCCGCCGCAACGCGCCGCTCGATCCGGTGGCGCGCTTCCATCTGCGCAACGGCGCCCGGCTGGAGCGGCTGAACTTCCTGGCCGACCGGTCGGCCAAGGCGATGGCCGAAAGCCACGGCCTGATGGTCAATTATCGCTACAAGCTCGACGACATCGAGAAGAACCACGAGCTCTTCGTCGCGAACGGCGACGTGGTCGCCACCCCCGCCGTCCGCCGCCTCCTGCCGGACTACGAGCCGCACCAGCCCGATGGCGTCGAGGCGCTGCCCGTGCCCGCCGTCACCCTGCCGCAGGCGGGCGTCGTCGAGCGTGCGCCGTAGGCCGGGGAGGCGGTGCCGGCCGGCGGAGGAGAGGGGGCGGGGCGCCGAGAATGCCGCCCTGCCTGAAGGGCGGCATCGGCGTCCGCGGTCCGTGTCGCAGTCCCGCTCGCCCGCCCGACCTCACACGACGAAGTCGTCGGCGTGGATCGCGGTGAGGAAGGCCATGTCGGCCAGCGTGACCGTCTGACCTCCGCCGAGGTCGATCGTCACGGCGCCGTCCTGCATCGAGAGGTGATGCTGGATGACGTCGTCGGCGCTGGCAAAGTGGAAGGCGCGAAGGTCGATCCGGTTGTCCGCGTTGTCCTGGAAGTCGGTGACGACGTCCTTGCCGTCCCCCTTGGCGAAGACGAAGACGTTGGCGCCGGCACCGCCGCTCAACGTGTCGTCGCCTTTGCCGCCGCTGATCGTGTCGTCGCCGAAGCCGCCGCGGATGGTGTCGTTGCCGGCATCGCCGAAGAGCCTGTCGTTGCCGCCGTCGTGGGTGCCGTCGATGTCGTCGCCGGCGATGAGGTCGTTGCCCGCGCCGCCGTGAATCGTGTCGTTTCCGACGGCGCCGACAAGGATGTCGGCCCCGCCGTCGCCGAAAAAGCTCTCGTTGCCGGCCCCGCCGGTGAGATGGTCGATGCCGCTGCCGCCGTGAACCTCGACACCGACGCTCGCTGCCGCACCGTCGAACGTGTCGTTGAACTTGGTCAGCACTAGGCGCTCGATGTTGGTGATCTGGTCGACGGCGCCGAGAGCGAGCTTGTCGACGGTGAAGGTGGCGCCCGCCGTGCCGGTCACGACGACGCCGTTGCTGTCGTCGACCACAACCTTCGCCTTGGCGAGCGCGTGCGCGTCATAGCTGTCGGTGCCGCCGCCGCCGTCGAACACGTTGGCGGCCTTGCCCTCGGCGACGAAGACGTCGTTGCCGTCGCCAGCCATGACGAAGGCGTCCTTCGCCGTGCTGGCGATGTGATCCGCCTTCGCGGTTCCGAACCTCGCCGCCGGGACGATGATCGCGGTGTCGTTGGCGCTCTCGACGATCGCGCCGGACTTCAGCGCCGCGAGCTGGACGTTGTGCCCCAGCGCCAGCGCGGTGCCGCTTCCGGTCAGGATTTCGCCGGACAGCGCGTGGCCGCTGGCGTCGTAGTAGCGCAGATAATAGTTCGTCGTGAAGAAGTCGGCCTGGGTCGCCCAGCCGACGGCGAAGCGGCCGCCGGCGAGGGCGACGACGTCGGCATCGGACTGCACGCCGGCCAGCGTCTGGTTCACCACGAATTCCTTGCCGACCGCCTTGCCCGCCGCGTTGTAGACCCGCGCGAAGATGTCGAAATTGTCGGAGTGGGCGTCGCGGCCGACCCAGGTGACGACGTCGCCGCCGTTCGCGAGCGAGGCCGCGCCGAGCGTGACCGTCAGCCGGTCGCTGAAGGCTGCGAGCTGGGTCATCGGCGTCGAGTTGACCTTGAAATCGGCGCCGGCCGGCTTTCCCTGCGCGGTGAAGAAGCGGCCGTGGACCTGCCCGTCGTCGCGGTCGAAATAGAACGCGGCGGCGCCGGTGCCGTGCGCCGCGATGGCGGTCTGGTCGAGCCGGGCGAGGCCGTCGCCCTTGACGGTGAAGATCGAGGGGTGGGCACCGACCTTGAGCGTGCCGTTCAGGACGTCGAGCGATTCGACGTCGCGGATGTTGCCGAGGTTCGACGTGTCCACGTGCGAATAGGCGATCGCGAGCTTCCCGCCCTTCAGGGCCATGAGCTCGATGTTGTTGTCGTCGAGGCCCGGCTTCACCGCCGCCTTGTGCACGATTTTCCGGGCCGCCATGTCGTAGATCGCGACCTGCGGCACCTCGGCGAGGTTGTAGGTCAGGCCGACCTTGTTGCTGCCGAGATCGACGATCTCGGGATAGCCGCCGAGATGGACGTCGCCGGTGGCGACGACCTGCGTCTTTCCGGCCGGCGCGGCCGCCGCGGTGAACTGCTGCACGACGATCTGGCTCTTGAGGTCGGGCAGCGTGCCGCTCTGGCGCACCCAGGCGGCCGTGAAGCCGGTGCCCGTCGCCACGATCTCCGGCGGCTGGTCGGCGAACGCATCGTTCGACGATTGCAGCTTTACCTCGTGAAACGACATGCCGTGCGCCCCCTGTTTGAGGGCACGTGGCCTGGAGAATCACCTCAAGTCAAGTCTTGCCAAAGGAACGTTCTTCCTCTCCGAGCGACGTTCCTGCCATCTTCGATGTCTATGACTGGGCGATCGTATGATGCCGGCGGGCGTTGCCTGGGCGGTCCAGAAATGTCGAGTATAGACCGCTCAACAGGAATATGGACCGCTCAACACAACCCCTCTCAGGCCGAGAGCCCGCCGGCCGGCGACGTCTACGTCCTGAGCACCCAGTCGGTCACCGGATCGCTGGTCTTGCGCCAGCGGTGGTAGCGCGGGCTCGGGTTCCGCTTCCACCACTGGATCAGCTTGCGGTTGGCGCCGTTCGGCGAATAGCCGGTGTGGCCGAGCGGAGCGAGGTTCGGCGTCGCCGGCTCGTAGCCGAACTCGATCAGCATCTTCCAGATCAGGGCTTCCGACGGCACCCCGACGACGTTGCGGCCGGGGAACGCGCGCTTGATCCCCGACGCGTTGTCGGCGGCCCCGGTCTTCTCGATCACGTATTCGAGGATCGGCTCGGAGCGGAACGAGATCGCGGTGTCGATGAAGAGCCAGTCGGCCTCCAGCGCCGCGAGGTCCCAGAGATAGCCGACCGGATCGACGAAATGATAGAGCAGGCCCATGCACAGGACGATGTCGAAGCGCTCGTCGATGAGGCGGCGCACGGCGTCGCGGGTGTCCTCCTGGACGTAGGCGACCTGGTCGCCGCGGGCGCCGAGCTCGGCGAGATTCGCGCGTGCCTTGTCGAGCGTCTCGGGATGGAAGTCGACCGCGGTGACGTGCTTCGCCCCGAGCGCCAGCGCGGTGTGGGTCCAGTAGCCGATGTTGCAGGCGACATCGAGCACCCGCGCACCCTGGAACCGCTCGCGGAACGGCTTCAGGCCGACCTCGTAGATCTCGCGCACCCGGGTCGGGCTGGAGAACATGAGCTGCGGGCTGAAGAAGGCGAGGTCGGGCTCGGCGGAACGGGCAGGGGCGGTCGTGGTCATGGCGGGATCCGTGTCGAGGCGCTGCAGGTTAGCGCAACCTCTGCCGTCATTGCGAGGAGCGGAGCGACGAAGCAATCCAGGGCAACGAGCGCCGACGCCGAGGCCCCCCTGGATTGCTTCGCTTCGCTCGCAATGACGGGGGGAGGGCCACTCGCCTGTTGAAAAAATCTGCCCGGCCGACTAGAGAATGCGCCCTTCGCACCCGCCCGGCCGAAAGGGCTGCCGTGGCGGGCGCTTTTGCTCGGGTTTCGACCCGCTTCCCGGACGCAAGGTCCCCCTGGAGAGCCAAATGCCCAAACTGAAGACGAAGTCCGGGGCCAAGAAGCGCTTCCGCTTCACCGGCACCGGCAAGGTCATCTCGACCCAGGCCAACAAGCGCCATGGCATGATCAAGCGGACGCAGAAGCAGATCCGCAACCAGCGTCGCACGACCATCATGTCGGAGTCCGACGCCGGCATCCTGCGCCAGTTCATGCCCTACGGCGGCCGCTGAGCCGCCCCGCCATTCCGGAGACCTGCCATGGCCCGCGTCAAACGGGGAGTGACCTCCCACGCCAAGCACAAGAAGGTCCTGAAGGCCGCCAAGGGCTTTCACGGCCGCCGCAAGAACACGATCCGCGCCGCCAAGAGCGCGGTCGAGCGGTCGATGCAATATGCCTATCGCGACCGCAAGAACCGCAAGCGCAGCTTCCGCGCCCTCTGGATCCAGCGGATCAATGCCGCGGTCCGCGGCGTCGACGGCGCGCTGACCTATTCGCGCTTCATCGACGGCCTCGCCAAGGCGGGGGTCGAGGTCGACCGCAAGGTGCTGTCCGACCTCGCGATCCGCGAGCCGGCGGCGTTCGAGGCCCTGGTCGGCCAGGCCAAGGCGGCGCTCGCGGCGTAAGCGGAGCTGTCGTCCCGGACGCGCGAAGCGCGATCCGGGACCCGGGGAGAGCGTTGCGTGCGCCCCGGATCCCGGCTCTCGCCGCCATCTTGGGCTTGTCCAGGAGGGCCGGCTGAGATGGGCAAATCGGGCAAGCCTGATTTGCGTGCTCGGCCGGGATGACAGGCAGGGACGGAAGATGACCGATCTCGATCAGCTCGAACGCGACCTTCTCGCGGCGATCGACGGGGCGGCGGACGAGGCGGCGCTGGAGAGCGTGCGCGTCGCGGCGCTCGGCAAGAAGGGCAGCGTGTCGGAGCTCCTGAAGGGCCTCGGCGCGATGAGCCCGGACGAGCGCAAGAGCGCCGGCCCCGCGATCAATGGCCTCAAGGACCGCCTGACCGAGGCGCTCGGCCGCCGCCGCACCCTCCTCGTCGAGGCCGCGCTCGACGCCCGCCTCGAAGCCGACCGCCTCGACGTGACCTTGCCGGTGCGGCCGAGCGGCATCGACCTCGGCCGCCTCCACCCGGTCAGCCAGGTCACCGAGGAGATCACCGCGATCTTCGCCGATCTCGGCTTCGCCGTCGCCGAGGGGCCGGACATCGAGGACGACGAGCACAATTTCACCGCGCTCAACTTCCCGGTCGGCCATCCGGCGCGGGAGATGCACGACACCTTCTTCTTCCGCCCCGAGCCGGCGACCGGCGCGCGGAAGCTGCTGCGCACCCACACCTCGCCGGTGCAGATCCGCACCATGCGGAAAGAGGCGCCGCCGATCCGGGTCATCATCCCCGGCCGGACCTATCGCTGCGACAGCGACCAGACCCACACGCCGATGTTCCACCAGGTCGAGGGACTTCTGATCGACCGCTCGTCCCATCTCGGCCACCTCAAGTGGATCCTCGAGGAGTTCTGCAAGGCGTTCTTCGAGGTGCCGAAGGTCGAGATGCGGTTCCGGCCGAGCTTCTTCCCCTTCACCGAGCCGTCGATGGAGGTCGACATCCGCTGCCGCCGCCAGGGCAACGAGATCCGCTTCGGCGAGGGCGACGACTGGCTGGAGATCCTCGGCTGCGGCATGGTTCACCCCAATGTGCTCCGCAATTGCGGGCTTGACCCCGACGTCTGGCAGGGCTTCGCCTGGGGCATGGGCATCGACCGCGTCGCCATGCTGAAATACGGCATGCCGGATCTGCGCGCCTTCTTCGAGGCGGACATCCGCTGGCTCAGCCACTACGGCTTCCGCCCCCTCGACCTGCCGAGCCTGGTCGGCGGCCTGTCGGGCTGACGCACGGCCATGGTCCGGCGCCACAGCAGGCTCGACCATCGCGTCTACCGCTTCCTCACGCGGCGCTGGAGCGAGGAACAGCGCGCCGGGCATCTCGACCGCCTCGCCGAGATCGAGCGCGATGCCGAGCAGATGCTGGCGCGGGCGACCTTCCAGACCATCGACTCCAAGGCGGCGGGCCTCTTGACCCACGTCTCGATGATGATCGCGGCGCTCGGCGTGGTGGCGCCGGCGATCGTGAACGCGGATGTCGAGGAGGCGATCATCTTCGCCGAGATCGGGCTTTACCTGCTGATCGCGATCGCCTGCCTGCGCTGCCTCGCGCTGTTCGCGCCCGCATTCGCGAACTGGGCCGACCGCGACGAATTGAAGAGCTGGCTGAGCCGCGAGCTGGTGCTGCGCCAGGGCCTCTACGGCCTCTGCAACCGCGCCACCATCGTCCTGACGGTGGTCGTCTTCATCAGCCTCCCGGTGCTGTTCGTCTGGCACCCGGAGGGGGCGAGCAGCGCGCACGCGCCCTTCGTGCCGTGAACGGCAGCAAACTCGCGCCCGTCCAAGTCGCCGGCTATATTCGGGCGGGCGGAGACATCCTCATGACCGACGAGGAAATCAATCGGCTGGTCGAGCCCATCTTACGCAAATGGCTCTCGGCATCCGGCTTCCGACGCTCAAAGACGCGCTCCGGAGAAGATCACGACGGCGACCCGTCGCTGTTCATCACCGCTCATTTCGAGCGCGGACGCATGCCGAACTCCCTGGCGCTGCTGCGCTCGGCGGGAGAGATCCGACATCGTCTCCGGGCAGCCGGCGACACGCGCTTCCCGTACGTTCAACCGAGGATACCTGACCGCCGTGAGGCGGCTGAGTGATCGCAGATGAACTGATTGGTGTCGCGCGCCTCCTCGCGACTGGGTCGCAAGGGCGGCCGCGACAAGTTTACCTGCGCCGCGCCGTCAGTAGTGCCTACTACGCGCTTTTCCACGGCCTCGCTCAATGCTGCGCCGATCAACTCGTCGGTTCGGGCAAGAGCGGCACCGAGGCATGGCGACGAACCTATCGCGCGCTCGATCACGGCTTCGGCAAGGGCGCGCTGATTGAGGCCTCGGCACGCCTGGACAATCAGGATCTTGATCTGTTCGCTGGCGCATTTGCCTTTCTCCAAAGCGCACGGCACGAGGCGGACTATGATCCCTTGAAGCGATACTCACCCATCGAAGCCCTCTCCCTGATCGATCAGGCACAGGATGCGCTTGGTGCGCTTCGCAAGCTGCCGCCAGCCGTCAGGCTGGAACTGGCGACGAGTGTCCTGCTAAGGAGCCGGCGCTAGCCCGCTTCGCGGCTCCGGATCCTACCTCCGATGAAATTCACGCTCTCCTGGCTCAAGGATCACCTCGACACGACCGCGTCGGTCGCCGACATCGCGGCGACGCTGACGCGGATCGGGCTCGAGGTCGAAGGCATCGAGGACCACGCGGCGACGCTCGCGCCGTTCACGGTGGCGCGGGTGATCGAGGCGAAGCCGCACCCGAACGCGGACCGGCTGCGCGTCTGCCGGGTCGAAACCGCGGCGGGCGAGGTCCAGGTGGTATGCGGCGCGCCCAATGCCCGCACCGGCATGAAGGCGGTGTTCGCGCCGGCCGGGACGACCATCCCCGGCACCGGGATCGTGCTGAAGCGCTCCAAGATCCGCGACGTCGAGTCGAACGGGATGCTCGTTTCCGAGCGCGAGATGGGCCTATCGAACGCGCACGAGGGCATCATCGAGATGCCGGCGGATGCGCCGGTCGGCGCGCCGTTCGCGCCGCTGCTTGGCCTCGACGACCCGGTGTTCGACGTCGCGGTGACGCCCAACCGGCCGGACTGCCTCGGCGTCTACGGCATCGCCCGTGACCTCGCCGCGGCCGGCCTCGGCACGCTGCGCGACGGGACGGTGGCGGCGGTCGCGGGCGCCTTTCCCGCGCCGACCGGGGTGCGGCTCGGTTTCGGCGCCGCGGACCGGCATCTCTGCCCGGCCTTCGCGCTGCGCCTGGTGCGCGGGGTCAGAAACGGCCCGTCGCCGGACTGGCTGCAGCGGCGCCTCCGCGCGATCGGCCTCCGCCCGATCAACGCGCTCGTCGACATCACCAATTTCCTGACCTACGACCGCGGCCGGCCGCTCCACGTGTTCGATGCCGCCAAGGTGAAGGGCGACCTCGTGGTGCGCCCCGCCCGCGACGGTGAGGAGGTGCTGGCGCTCGACGGCCGCACCTACCCGCTCGACGCCGCGATGGTGGTCATCGCCGACGAGAAGGGCGTCGAGTCGATCGCCGGCGTCATGGGCGGCGAGCATTCCGGCTGCACCGAGGCCACGACCGACGTCCTGATCGAATCCGCGCTGTGGGATCCGCTCAACATCGCCCAGACCGGGCGCCGGCTCGGGCTCAACTCGGATGCGCGCTATCGCTTCGAGCGCGGACTCGACCCGGCCTTCACCGTGCCGGGCCTGGAGCTCGCGACCCGGCTGGTGCTCGATTTCTGCGGCGGCGCGGCGGCTGAGATCGTGCTCGCGGGCGCGATCCCCGGCGCGCGGCCGGCCATCGCCTTCCCGCTCGCCGAGGTGCGGCGCCTCTCGGGACTCGACCTTCCGGCCGCGGAGATCCGGGCGGTGCTGGGGCGGCTCGGCTTCGCCGTGGAGGGCACCGGCGAGACCGTGAACGTGACCCCGCCGAGCTGGCGGCCGGACGTCGAGGGCAAGGCCGACCTCGTCGAGGAGGTGGTGCGGATCGTCGGGCTCGACCGCGTGGCTGCGACGGCGCTGCCCCGCGCCGAGGGCGTCGCCCGGCCGGTGCTGACGGCGATGCAGCGCCGCACCCGCACCGCGCGCCGTGCGCTCGCCGCCCGCGGGCTGGTCGAGGCGGTCACCTGGTCGTTCGTCTCGGAGGCGCAGGCGATGGCGTTCGGCGGCGGCAAGCCTTCGCTCGCGCTCGCCAATCCGATCGCCGCCGAGCTCTCCGACATGCGCCCGAGTCTGCTGCCGGGCCTTCTCGCCGCAGCGCAGAAGAACGCCGACCGCGGCTTTCCCGACACCGCGCTGTTCGAGGTCGGCCAGGTCTTCCAGACCGACGCACCCGACGGCCAGAAGACGGCCGCGACGGCGCTCCGCCGCGGCAGCGCGCGGCCGCAGGGCGCCGGCCGCCACTGGTCGTCGCCGGCCGCGCCGGTCGATGCGTTCGACGCCAAGGCCGATGCGATGGCGCTGCTCGCGGCGCTCGGCGTGCCGGTCGACCGGGTCCAGGTTGCCGCCACCGCGCCGGGCTGGTTCCATCCCGGCCGCTCCGGCACGCTCCAGCTCGGCCCGCAGACCGTGCTCGGCCATTTCGGCGAACTGCACCCCCGCGTGCTCCGCGCCCTCGATGCCGCCGGCCCGCTCGCCGCCTGCGAGATCGTCCTCGACGCCCTGCCGGAGCCCAAGGCCAAGGCGACGCGGGCGAAGCCGCCGCTGGAGCGGCTCGACCTCCAGCCGCTCAGCCGCGACTTCGCCTTCGTGGTCGATCGCGCGGTCAAGGCGGCCGACATCCTGCGCGCGGTGCAGGCGACCGATCGCAAGCTGATCGCCACCGCCGACGTGTTCGACGTCTACGAGGGGCAGGGCGTCCCGGCCGGACAGAAATCGGTCGCCGTCGCCGTCACCCTCCAGCCGCGCGAGCGCACCCTGACCGACGCCGAGATCGAGGCCGTCGCCGACAGGATCGTGGCGCAGGTCGGCAAGGCCACCGGCGCGGTGCTGCGGGCCTGATCTTGGCGATGGGCAGGCCGCCGCGGCTTGTGTAGCTTCCGGCGCGGAACCGGCGTCCCCGCCAGCGGGCGCCGGCTGGGTCCGTGAATGTTCGACCGCCTTCTCGCCGCATTCGGCCGCGCCATCGTCAAGTACATCACGGCCGAAATCCCAGGCTACAAGCCGACGACGACGGTGCCGTTCGCGCGCCTGCGCGACACGCTCGAGATCGGCGACGTGCTCCTGGTCGAGGGCAACACCCGCGTCGCCACCGCGATCAAGTACCTGACCCAGTCGACCTGGAGCCATTCGGCGGTCTATGTCGGCGACATGACCGGCGCCACCACCGCCGACGGCGAGCCCAAGGTGCTGATCGAGGTCGACGTCGCCAAGGGCTGCGTCGCCTCGCCGCTCTCGGAATACGCCGCGGCGCATACCCGCATCTGCCGCCCGGTCGGCCTCGGCCTCGAGGAGCGGCGCCGGGTGGCGCGCTTCATGATCGACCATCTCGGCACGCAATACGACATGCGCAACGTCATCGACCTCGCGCGCTATCTCGTCCCGACGCCGCCGGTGCCGGTGATGTTCCGCCGCCGGATGATCGCGCTCGGCTCCGGCGATCCCACCCGGGCGATCTGCTCGACCCTGATCGCCGAGGCCTTCGCCGCCCTGCGCTACCCGGTGCTGCCCGAGATCACGTGGGTGCGGGCCGAGGTGCCGCCTGCGGAGCGGGCGGCGTCCGGATGGACCCAGGAGCACGAAATCCTCCACATCCGGCACTATTCGCTCTACACGCCGCGCGACTTCGACCTCTCGCCCTATTTCGCGATCGTCAAGCCGACCATCGAGGGCGGCTTCGACTATCGCCTGCTCGAATGGGGCGAGCCGGCGCCGATCGGCGGCCTGCCGCCGCCGGCGCCCGGGACGGCGGGGTAGGGCGATGCTCGGGAAGGCAACCTCTTGTCCGTCATCCCGGAAGCGGCGACGCTGCGATCCGGGATCCGGGCGCGGTCGGTGCGCCGGGCCCCGGATCCGGCTCTTCGCTTCGCTTTGGCCGGGATGACAGGGATCGGTGCGCGATGGGCGTGATCCAGGCTGCGCTGCTGGCGCTCGAGGATGCATTGTCGCCGCCGTTCCGGGCGGTGCTGCTGAAGACGGTCGGCCTGTCGCTCCTGGTGCTGGTGGTGCTCGGCGTGATCGTCGAGGCCGTGGCGGCGAGCCTGATCGCGCTGCCGTTCCGCATCCTCGACGTCGCCGCCTGGGTCGTCGCCGGCATCGCCATCATCGCGGCGATCGGCTTCCTGGTGCCGCTGATGGTGGCGCTGGTCGCGGGCTTCTTCGTCGACGAGATCGCCGCCACCACCGAGCGCACCCGCTATCCGGCCGATCCCGAGGGACGGCCGATGACCTTCGGCGCCTCGCTCGCGCTCTCGATCCGCTTCGCGCTGCTGGTGCTGGCGGTGAACCTGCTCGCGCTGGTGCTCCTGATCCTGCCCGGCGTGAACGTCGTCGTGTGGTGGCTGGTCAACGGCTACCTTCTCGGCCGGCAATATTTCGAGCTCGCGGCGCTGCGCTTCCGCTCGCCCGCGGAGGTCCGCCTGCTGCGCCGCCATTTCGCCGGGCCGATCTTCGCCGGCGGCCTCCTGATCTCGGCCTTCCTGCTGATCCCGATCCTGAATCTTGCGACGCCGCTCGTCGCCACCGCCTTCATGGTTCATCTCCACAAGCGGCTGACGCGCGGTGCCTGACCGGGCAGTGCCCGTGCACCCGCGGGGCGATTCGGGTATGCTGATGCCTGATGTTGGCAGGGCGGCGCTGGAGCCGCGCTGCCTGAAGCTGTCGGAGGCGGATCGTGGCGGAACGTAAATCGGCGCTGAGACGGGCTCCCAGACGTCCCGAGCTGGAGCGGCTTCTGGAGCGCGCGAAGGCTGTTCCCGTCACCGACGAAGAGCTTCGGGAGCAAATGGCCAGTTTCGTTTACGGAAACGCGCCTAAGGGTTCGCGGATTACTAAGGAGTCGGCGGCGGATGCGGTGAAGCGGATACGCATTACGCGACCGTAGCAACGTGTCAGCCACGGTCGCGGGGCGCCTGGGGGATGTTTGTTCTTGAACAGGAGGATCCGGATCTTTTCGGTCGTATTCAAGCGCAGAACCTCGTGCGCCAATATCAACTGCTGTTGAATTGCATCGAGATCGGGTTGCGGAAGGGTGCGGTCGCCTTTGATAAATATATGCTATGGGCGTTGAACCACGTGGCTGTCGCTAATATCTCCCAGTTTGGTGGCCGTTTCCGTGAAGAACCAATTTATGTGGGTGATCACAAGCCGCCTCACTTCAAGGAAGTGGGCGATTGGATGGATCGCTTTATTTCGACGGTGCAAGAGAACTGGTATATCTGGTCACCGGCTGAATTGGTCCCCTACGGGCTGTGGCGTCTCAACTGGATACACCCGTTCATCGAAGGCAACGGCCGAACCGTGCGGGCGACTTGCTATTATCTTCTGTGTGTTAGATCTGGTGCGCTGCTTCCTGGCCGGAAGAATCTTCCCGAGCGTATCCGCGAAAGCCGTGAGGGCTACGAGCAGGCATTGAGGGCTGCCGACCGAGCTTGGGAGGGCCATCTCGACTTCACTGAGATGGAAGATTATCTCGCGGCGCTGGTGGAAGCCCAGCTTCAGGACGATGAGATGCCCTACCAGGGCGGCTCCTCCGTCTAGCGTCCTATCGGGAGTGGAAGAGATCGCAGTCCCTGTCTCCGCCCGCGGCCGCCTGATCGCGGCGCTCGACGTGCCGACCGTCGCCGACGCCGAACGGCTGGCGGCGGCGCTGAAGGGCGAGGTCGGCGTGTTCAAGATCGGCTACCAGCTCGCCTTCGCCGGCGGCCTCGGCTTGGCCCGCGAGCTGGCGGAGGAAGGGGAGGCGGTCTTCCTCGACCTCAAGCTGCTCGACATCGACAACACCGTCGCCAAGGGCGTCGAGAGCGTGCTCGGCCTCGGCGCGCGCTATCTCACCGTGCACGGCTATCCGCATGCGATGCGCGCGGCGGCCGCGGCGCGGGGCGCCAGCCCGCTGAAGCTGATCGCGATCGGGGTGCTGACCTCGCTCGACGCTGCCGAGCTGGCCGCCGCCGGCTACGACCGCCCGATCGACGAGCTCATCCGCCTTCGGAGCCGCGCCGCCGCGGCGGCCGGCTTCGATGCCGTCGTCTGCGCGCCCGGCGAAGCGGCCCTGGTCAAGGCGGTGGCGCCCAGCCTCGCCGCCGTCACGCCAGGCATCCGCCCCGCCGGCAGCGACCGCGCCGAGCAGAAGCGGGCGGCGACCCCCGCCGACGCCATCCGCGCCGGCGCCGACCTCCTCGTCGTCGGCCGCCCGATCACCGGCGCGCCCGATCCGCGCTCGGCGGCACGCGCCATCGTCGATGAGATCGCCGCGGCCGGCGGCTGACAGGTCCCGCCCCGATGCATCCGGTTGTCATCCCGCACTTGCGCAGCGCGATCCGGGTCCGGACCGAAGCGCCGTGCAGAAGCCCCGATCCGGCGCTCCGCTTCGCCTAGGCCGGGATGACGGAAGCGAGACTGCCGGCAAAGGTGTGAGAGGAGCCGCCATGGCCAAGGCCTATTGGATCGCGCACGTCACCGTCACGGACCCCGACGCCTACCGGCGCTATACCGAGGCGAACGGCGCTGCCTTCGCCAAATATGGCGGGCGCTTCCTCGCCCGCGGCGGCCGCGCCGAGGTGGTCGAAGGGCACGGCCAGGGCCGCAACGTCATCATCGAGTTCGACAGCTTCGAGAAGGCGAAGGCCTGCTGGGACTCGCCCGAGTACCAGCACGCCAAGTCCTTCCGCCTCGGTGCCGCTACCGGCGATTTCGTCATCGTCGAAGGGGTGGGATAGGGGTTCGCCCGCCGTCATTGCGAGCGAAGCTTCGTCGCCTCCGGCTCCTCGCAATCACGGCGCGGGGTACCGCAGCCCCTCAGTCGAAATCGCCCGCCAGCTCGGCGCGGACCGGCTCGGGCATCACCGCCATGTGGCTGTAGGCCGGGTGCTCCAGCCCGAGCACGACCTGGGCGCCGGGCTGGCGAAAGGCCGCGATCGCCTCGGCCGTGAACGGGAAGTGGACGAACTGCACCGAGGAGGCCTTGCCCTCGGCGGTGGTGCGGTCCTGGTCGGCCTCGGGCACGCCCATGATCTTGTGACCGCCGACCGAGACGAACGCGGTCTCCTCGACGCCGCCGAGGCGGCCGAGCAGGCGGTGGCGGCGCTCGGGATCGTCGACCTCGATCATGAAGGTCGCGACCAGCTCGTGGCCGTTCGGGATCAGGGGGTTGTAGGCGAGAAGCTCGTCCTGCACCTGCTCCTCGCCGCCCTTCTCGATATAGACCATTTCCTGCACTTGCAGGCGCATGGTGTCGTAGCACTCGAAATAGAAGGTCACGTGCGGGCCGACGGCGACCCGGCGGTTCTTCTTGCGGGCCGAGACCTCGGCCCGCATCTCGCGCCGGATCGCGGCGTAGGCGGCCGGCGCCAGGATGTCGGCCGCGGTGAGCGCGTGCTTGTTCGCCATTCTCACGCCTCCAGTCCGTAGGCCCGCGCGAAAAGCTGGATCGGGTGGCGCACCAGGGCGGGCTTCGCCGCGTCGCCGTCGGCGCGCTCCATGCCCTGCGCGATGTGCAGCCCGGCCAGCGGGCATTCCGAGCTGAGCCAGGCCTTGCCGGATTCCGCGGCGGTGCGCGCCACCGGCCGCCCCACCTTCAGCGCGGTCTCGAAATTCGCCTTGCGGTAGCCCCAGGTGCCGCCGTGGCCGGAGCAGCGCTCGATCACCTTGACGTCGGCCTCGGGCACGAGGCGCATCATCTCGGCCGCCTTCTGCCCCATGTTCTGCGCCCGGGAATGGCACGAGATGTGGAGCGCGACGCCACCCCTGAGCGGCGTCAGGCCGGGGGCGAGGCCCTCGTTCTTGGCGATGTCGACGACATACTCGCTGAGGTCGAAGGTCGCCTCCGACAGCAGCTTCACGTCGTCGTTGCCCGGCAGGATCAGGGGCCACTCGAATTTCAGCATCAGCGCGCAGGAGGGGACGAGAGCGATGACCTTGCGGCCCTGCTCGATCCACGGCCGCATCACTGCGGCGACGTTCGCCGCGCTCGCCGCGACGGCGGCGATGTCGCCCTGCTCGAGCTTCGGCATGCCGCAGCACGCGGGATAGACGATGTCCGTCTCGACGCCGTTCTTGGCCAGCACGGCGCGGGCGGCGAGGCCGACCTCGGGATCGTTGTAGTTGTCGAAGCAGGTGGCGTAGATCACCGCCTTGCGCCCGAAGGCCGGGGCGGTGCGGTCGACCTCCGGGGCGGGCTTCGCCTTGCCCGTCAGCGTGCCCTGGGCATAGCGCGGCAGCTCGGCGTCGCGGTCGAGCCCCGCGAAGCTCTCCATCATGCCGCGGGTCAGGCGGTTGGAGCGGCTGGTGCCCCAGTTGGCGAGCGGCGCGAGCCTGGTCGCGATCTCGCCGTTGCGGTCGGTCCGGGCGAGCTCGCGCTCGGAAAAGCTCACCTTGCCCTTCTTCGTCTCGGCGGCGCGGTAGCGCAGCATCAGGTGCGGGAAGTCGAGGTCGAACGGGTGCGGCGGCACGTAGGGGCACTTCGTCATGAAGCACATGTCGCAGAGCGTGCAGGCGTCGACGACCGGCTTCAGGTCCGCGCTCGCGACCGAATCGAGCTCTCCCGTCCTCGACTCGTCGATGGT
>DASZVN010000067.1:0-22007 GCA_035547055.1 Hyphomicrobiales bacterium | reverse complement strand
CTAGAGAAGAGCCGGGCCATCGCCGATTTCGAGACCAGGAGCGCCGCCGCCCGCCCCTGGGCCTGAGGTTTGGCGAGGTCTGTCTGGTCACGCTGGCGCGAGTCCGTCCTTCAGAGCGATCCGTTTCCCTCGCTGGCGCCGTAGCCCCTCGTCGGCGATTTGGAAGACGATCCGGGACGTTGGCGACCGGCTCATCGCCTCACTTCGCCGCGGCGGGCGCTTCGCTTGCGTCGAGCGCCGCGGAAAAGCCGTGCAGCGAGACCGGAAGACTGACCTCGTGCTGGCCCGCGTCCTCGAACATGAGGCGCGCCGGCTGGATGCCGGCGCCGAGCGCCTTCAGCGCCGCAGCGTCGAGGTCGGCCGCAGCGAAGCACAGCTTGATGCATTGTTGGAACGGCAGCGCCACCGCGGCGCCGGCGAGGCGGAGTGTCGCCCCGGCGGGCAGCCACACCCCGAGCGGCAGTTGCACGATCACGTGCTCCGGCTTGCCCGGCTCCGGGCGGCCGATGACGATCTGCGCGGCCACGCCGCGGCGGTCGGGCGCCGGCACCGGCTGGACGATCTCGCAGGCGCGCACGGTCTTGCCGCGGCCGCCGCCCCCGATGGCGCAGCGGAGGATCCAGTCATGATAGGTCGCGGTCGTCGCCTGCGGCTGGTCGGTCGCCGCCGGCGCTGCGGTCGCGGCGGCAAGCGGGACGAGCGTGCTCGCCGCGGCGGCGAGGAGCGGCAGCAGGCGATGCGGGAAGCGGACGGTCATGGCACTCCCTTGTCGTTTTCGCTCAAGCGGTTGGCGTGCCCGCCGGCGGCTCAGAACTGAACGGTGACGCTGCTCTGCACCGTCCAGTCGCCGGCCTTGGTGGCGCCGGCCGACTGCAGCGCGCAGCCCGCGGCGACGCCCGCGGAGACGTTGGTGCCGACGGAATAGTCGAACCCGATACCGGCGGAGGCCAGCGACACCGTCGCATGGGTCGCCAGATCCTGGCCATAGCCGAGGTCGGCGAACAGATAGGGCGATAGGCTGTCGGCGCGCTTGATGAAGGCGGCGAACGGCGACAGCGTCGGCAGGCGAAGCTCGTTGCGCCACACCAGGCCGCGGTCGACCGAGGCGTCGTCGAAGAAATAGCTCCGCGTCGCGTCGAAGCCGCCGAGCGACAGCCGCTCGGTGTCGGGCAGCGGCTGATCGGCCATGAGGAGGCTGAGGCGGCTGACCCATGAGAAGCGCGCCGGCAGGCGGGTGATGCGGGTCAGGTCGACAGCGCCGTAGGCATAGCCGAGATGGTTGACGCGGCCGTTGGTGAAGGTTCGCCAGGTGGCGTCGTCGTTGCCGGCGATGATGCCGCCGGGATCGGCCTTGATGCGGGCGTCGATCGTGGTCAGGCCCCAGTCGTCGCTGATGCGGTCGGACCAGCCGAGGACGAACTGGAACAGCGCCGCCTGGCCGCCGGCGATGCGGGCATTGGCGAAATAGGTCGAGCGCCGGAGCGTCTTGAACTCGACGCCGCCATAGAGGTCGCCCCAATAGGCGCCGGGCAGGATGTTCGAAATCGCCGAGCGGTAGATCACCGGCAACTCGAACACGGTGTTCTCGATGGTGGTGAAGGGATCGAGCGCCTGGTGGGTCGCGACGAAATCCGGCACGATCTCGAGGTCCTGGCGCGGCCAGGTCGGGATGACGATGCGCCCGGCATGGCTGAGGTAGTTGGGAAAGCCGTCGCCCTGGAGCGTCAGGCCGTTGCCCGGGTCTTGCCAGAAATCGGCGCTTCCGGTCAGCTGATAGCTCAACGTGGTGCCGTTCAGCGCCGGCAGCCAGGCGCCGCCGCCGACGAAGAAGCGATCGAGCCCGGTCGCCCTCGAGCCGGTGTTGGACCAGCCGGCGAGGACGCTCCACGGCTTCGACGGCGTGACGTCGAGCGTGAGATTGCTGAGACCAGTCGCCTCGCCCGGTGCGAAGACGCCTTCGACGCGGCGATAGGGCGTGCGGTTCAGCCAGTCGAGGTCCTCCTCGAGTGCGCGGGCGTCGATCGGCGCGCCGGGTGTCGTGCGGAGGCCGCGGGCGACGGCGCCGCCGCCGCCCGGACCGGCGCCCTTGATCGCGATCTTGCCGAGGCGGAAGCGCACGATGCGCACCTGCAGCACGCCTGAGGTGATTTCCTGCGGCGGCAGCGTGACCGAGACGAAGGGCGTGCCGGCGGCGCGGTAAAGGCGGGCGATCGCGGCCTGGACGTCCTGCGCCAGCTTCAGCGACAGCGGCCGGCCGAGGAACGGGGCGAGGGCATCGCCGACCGCCGCGGGGGCGAGGCCCGGTGCCGTGCCGCTGAGGCCGGGCGGGGGATGCGCCGTCGCCTTGGCCGCGGCGCCGATGAGGCGGACGCCCCGCAGCATGACGCCGAGCGGCGCCGCGCTCGCCTTGGCGGCGCCCTGCGGGCCGATCGTGAGCGCCGGCGGCGCTGGCGGCGGCGCCGGCGGCAGGTGGCGCTCGACCGCGTTCTGCGCCTGCGCCGGCGCAGCTACGCCGGCCATGGCGAGGGCGAGGACGCCGAGCCAGGCTGCGCGGCGGCTCCTGGCTGGCCGACGCGGCGGCATCGCCCGCGCACCCTCTCTCACCGCCATTCCCAACCCCCCGCGGCCGGCACCGAATGCCCGCCCCGTTATGCTTAACGGCCCCCTAATGGCCGAGCCATGCCGCACCGCGGCTAGCCTTGCGGCGTCGCCCAGCTCAGCCACAGGCCGAAGCTGCTGTTGGCGGGATAGGGCCAGGACGCGCAGGAATCGCCGAGCACGCCGCCGCCGCAGGCGCCCTGCTGCGGGTGCGGGAGGTCGACGAAGAACGGCAGCGGCCCCGGCGGCGGCTCGAAGGCGAGCGGGCCGGCCGAGGCCGGGCGGACGCTCAGCGTGCCGGCGACGAAGGTGAGCGCGTAGTTGGGGTTGGCGCCGCTGACGCTGATGGCGTAGTCGCCGACGGGCGAAGCCGTTGTCGCCGCGGTGGTCACGGCATAGCCGGCGAGGGCGTCGGCGAGGTCGGCGTCGAACGGCGCCAGGCTGCCGCCGGTCACGCTGGCGGTGAGGACGGGATTGGGCTCGCCGACAATCCGGGCGTCGGCGGCGGCGGTCACCATCAGCGCCCGCGGCACGACCGTGAGGCGACCAGCGACATAGGCGATGGCATAGTTCGCGGCGTCGAAGCTGCCGCCGCGGGCGTGGGCCGCGGTGATGGCGTAGGGCGAGCCCGCCACCACGGCCCGTGCCCGCGCCCCGGCGCTCCGGAGGGTGATGGCGCCCACGGTCTCGCCGGCGACCAGGCCACTCGCGGCGAACTCGCTGCCGTCGAAGCGAAGCGTGTCGCCGTAGGTCTTCACGGCGTCGTCGACTGTGATCGTCAGGGCTGCCGGCGTGATGGTTCCGGCGTGGCTGTCGACCATGGTGACGGCGTAGTTGGCGCCGCCGTTGCCGTCGTCGACCTGGCCGGAGAGCACGATCGTCTTGCCGGTGCCGGCGTCCTTGTCGGCGAAGGCTTCGGCGAAGGCGAGGGCGTCGCCGCCGACCAGCGAGCCCGCGGTGAGGATCGGCGTCGCCGTCGCCACCGTCGTCCCGTCATAGATCTTGCTGGCCGCCGCGGCGGTGATGGTGATCGGCCGCGTCGTCACCGCCAGCGTGCCGGCATCGTAGGTCAGCGCATAATTGGCCGAGGCCGCCAGCGTGCCCTGGGTGATGGCGTAGTTGCCGACGTTGCTGGTCGCGGTCGCGGTGGTGGCGAGGCTGCCGGAGAGCGCGTCGCCGTTGACCAGACCGTCCCCGCCTACGGCGAAGGTCAGCGCCGGGTTGGCATTGCCGTAGGTGCGGCTCTGGCCGTCGGCGGTGATGGTGATCGGCCGCGCCGTCACCGCGAGTGTGCCGGCATCGTAGGTTACGGCGTAGTTGGCCGAGGCGCTGAGCGTGCCCTGGGTGATGGCGTAGTTGCCGACATTGCTGGTCGTGGTCGCCGTGGTAGCGAGACCGCCGGAGAGCGTGTCGCCGTTGACGAGGCCGTCGCCGCCGACCGCGAAGGTCAGCGCCGGGTTGGCATTGCCGTAGGTGCGGCTCTGGCCGTCGGCGGTGATGGTGATCGGCCGCGCCGTCACCGCCAGCGTGCTGGCGTCGTAGGTTAGCGCATAGTTCCCGGAGGCCGCTAGTGTGCCTTGGGTGATGGCGTAGTTGCCGACATTGCTGCGGGCATTCGCGGCGGTGGTGAGACTGCCCGACAGGATGTAGCCGTTGACGAGGCCGTCGCCGCCGACTGCGAAGGTGAGGGTCGGGTTGGCATTGCCGTAGATGCGGCTCTGATCATCCGCGGTGATGGTGATCGGCCGCGTGGTTACCGAGAGGGTGCCGGCATCGTAGGTCACGGCATAGTTGGCCGAGGCCGCCAGTGTGCCTTGGGTGATGGCGTAGTTGCCGACATTGCTGGTCGTGGTCGCGGTAGTCGCGAGGCTGCCGGAGAGCGTGTCGCCATTGACCAGACTGTCGCCGCCGACGGCGAAGGTGAGAGTCGGGTTGGCATTGCCGTAGATGCGGCTCTGGCCGTCGGCGGTGATGGTGATCGGCCGTGCCGTCACCGCCAGCGTGCCGGAATCGTAGGTCAGCGCGTAGTTTCCCGAGGCCGCCAGCGTGCCCTGGGTGATGGTGTAGTTGCCGACATTGCTGGTCGCGGTCGCAGTGGTGGCGAGGCTGCCCGACAGCGTGTCACCGTTGACGAGGCCGTCGCCGCCGACGGCGAAGGTGAGGGTCGGGTTGGCGTCGCCGTAGGTGCGGCTCTGGCCGTCCGCCGTGATGGTGATCGGCCGTGCCGTCACCGCCAGCGTGCCGGCATCGTAGGTCAACGCGTAATTGGCCGAGGCCGCCAGCGTGCCTTGGGTGATGGCGTAGTTGCCGACATTGCTGTGGGCATTCGCGATGGTGGCGAGACCGCCGGAGAGCGTGTCACCGTTGACGAGGCCGTCGCCGCCGACGGCGAAGGTGAGGGTCGGGTTGGCGTCGCCGTAGGTGCGGCTCTGGCCGTCCGCCGTGATGGTGATCGGCCGCGCGGCGACGGTCCAATTGCCGTCGATGGTGGTGTCGACGATGTAGTTCGTGTTGGTATTGGTGCCGGTGACGCTCAGCGTGTAACCGCCCGCCGCGGTGGTCGCGGTGATGGCGAAGCTGTCGCCGAGGCCGCTGAGGACGGAGACGCTTTGGCCGTTCTCGAGGCCGCTTGCCGTGAGGCCGGGGTCGGCCGGGCTGTCGCCATAGGTTGAGCTGCCGCTGGCGGCGGTGACGATGACGTGGGCGGGAGCGACGGTGAGCGAGCCCTGCTGGTAGGTGATCGCGTAATTCGCGGCGTCGAAGGTGCCGCCGCGGGCGTTGGAGGCGGTGATCGCGTAGGGCGAGCCGATGACGCCGGCCGTTGCCGCAGCTCCGCCGCTGGTGAGGGTGACGAGTCCGACCGTCTCGCCGTTCTGAAGTCCGCTCTCCGTGAAATCGCTCGACCCCAAAGCGAGCACGTCGCCGTAGGTCTTGCTGCGGTCGTCGGCGGTGATCGTCAGGGGCGCGGGCGTGATGGTCGCCGTGCCGTCGAAGGTCACCTGGTAGCCGGCGTCCGCCAAGGCGCCGGTGCCGCCGACGACATAGGGGCTGCTGCCGACCGCGCTCGTTCCGCTCGCGGACGTCAGGAAGGCGACGCCACTCAGGTCGACCAGCGCGCTCGCGTCGTTGCCGTCCTGGTCGGTGATCGCGCCGGCCGTGATGGCCTGGGTCGCGCCGCCATAGGTCTGGCTGCCGCCGGCGTCGACGAGGATGTAGGGCAGGGCCTTCAGCACCGGATAGGGATAGCCGGCGACCCAGACATTGGTGGTGTCGAACACGCCCTTCGCCACCGGGCCGTCGGTCAGCCAGGCCTGGGTCGCGAGCCCAATGGCGGTGCCCGCGCCGGTGCCGACCCCGGCGTTGGCGCCGCTGGTGGTCGTGTCCCAATAGGCGTGGTCGATGGTCCCGCCGGGGTCGTTGCCGCCGACCACCCCGCCTGCCGCCTGGAAATCGCCGTCGAGCCTGCCGATGGCGTAGGCGCTGTCGATCGCGCCGTCGTTCTCGCCGACCAGGCCGCCGACCCAGGCACGGCTGGCGTCGGTGCCGGTCACCTCTCCTGTCGCATAGGCGTATTCGATCGAACCGTCGTTTTCGCCGACGAGCCCGCCGACGTCGTTGCCGCCGTGGACCGCGCCGGAGGCGTAGGAATTGTCGATCGTGCCGTTGTTGTAGCCGACGAGCCCGCCGACGGCCGTCGTGCTCCCGAGGGCGGTCGTTCCGTCGACCGCGACGCTGGAGCGGGCCTTCGAGATCGAGCCGCCGTCGTTCTCGCCGACCAGCGCGCCGACCGCCGCGTCGGTTGCCGTGGAGACCACGTGGCCGCCGTCGAGCATGACGTCGCTGACCGTACCGGCGAGCCCGGCGAACAGGCCGACGGTCGGCGCGTCGGACACGATGGCGAGGCCGGCGATGGCGTGGCCCTGGCCCGCGAAGCTGCCGGAAAAGTCGCCGCCGGCGGCGATCGGGACGAAGCCGTAGGCGCTCGCGCCGCTCGCCGCCGTCTGCCACATCTGGGCCGGATCGGCGAGCGCGGCGCTCAGATCGACGTCGGCGGCGAGCGTGTAGCTCGCCGTCGGGTCCATCGCCACGAGCTGGAGCTGGTGGGCATTGGCGACCACGGTCGAATACTCGAAGGCGAGGAACGGCCGCGTCCCGCCGTCGATCATCAGCCAGTCGCTGCTCGGTGGCGCCCCGCCGTTGGGCGTGAAGATGTTCCAGTCATAGCTCGAGGCGGCGAAGGCGTAGTCGCCGTTGACGTCGCTGCTCTGGAGTGCCACGGCGCCGCCGCCGCAGGTCGTGTCGCCGGCGCAGCCGTCGCTCTGGCCGGTGGTGGTGGCATCCCAGAAGGCGTCGAAGACGGTGCCGTCGTTCTCGCCCACCAGCCCGCCGACGCTGCTGCCGGCGCCGCCGCTGACCGCGCCGGTGGCGTAGGACTCGTCGATCTCGCTGCCGTTCTCATTGTAGCCGACCAGCCCGCCGACGGTGCTGCCGTCGCCGCCGGCAACCGCGCCGGTGGCGTAGGTTTGATCGACCCAAGTGCCGTCCTCGGCGTACCCGACCAGCCCGCCGATGGTGCTGCGGGCGCCGCCCGTGACCGCCCCGGTGGCGTAGGCGTCGGTGATCCAGGTGCCGCTCTCGCTGTACCCGACCAGGCCGCCCGCGGCGGAGCCGAAGGAGGCGCTGGGGACGCCAACCGTGACCGTGCCGGTGGCGTAGGACTGATCGATCGTGCTGCGGGCGTCGGCATAGCCGACCAGCCCGCCCGCCGCTGCCATGTCGGAGCTGGCGGCGTCGCCGGCCACGACGTCGCCGGTGGCATAGGACTGCTCGATGTCGCCGCCATCGCTCTCGCCGACCAGCCCGCCGACCCAGGCGCCGGCGGCGCCGGTGGCGGTGCCGGTGGCATGGCTCTGGTCGATGAAGCCGCCGTTGTAGCCGGCCAGGCCGCCGACGTCGGCCTCGCTTCCGGTGGAGCTGACGGCGCCGGTCGCGGCGCTGTCGAAGATCGCGCCGTAACTGGCGCCGGCGAGCCCACCGACCGCGGCATAGTCGCTGTCATCGGCCACGTCGCCGACGGCAAAGGTGGACTCGATGACACCACCGTTCACGCCCACCAGGCCGCCGACGGCGTTGCCGCCGTCACCCGCGCCACGCCCAGTGACGGCGGCGGTGGTGGCGTAGGCGCTGGCGACGGTGCCGTCGCTTTCGCCGGCGAGGGCGCCGATCTCCATGAGATTGGAGCCGTCGAAGGGGGCCAGCGTACCGGTGACCGAGCCGCCGGCAAGGCCGACGTCGCGGAGCATGCCGGTGGAGTATCCGAACAGGCCGACATAGTAGTTGTTGTTGCTGGTAGCGGGGGCGAAGGTGGCGTCGATGGCGAGGCCGGAAATCGCGTGGCCGAGGCCGTCGAAGATGCCGGAGAAGCCCGTGCCGCCGTTGAGGATGCCGGTGCCATCGCTGTCGATGCCGAGCGGCTGCCATCCGGTCGCGGTCGAGGCATCGAGATCGGTCGCGAGCGCGTAGTTCAGGGTCAGGTCGCCGCCGTTCAGGGCCTGCAGCGAGGCCATGTCGTAGACCAGGACATAGGGCGCGCTGTTGATCGTGAGGCTGGCGTGCGCGGCGGTGCCTCCACTGAAGGTGAGGTTCCCCGTGAAGCCCGCCGCGGTGAGGCCGAAGCTGAGATTGGCGGGATCGCCGTTGTCGTAGTCGAGCGCGACCGCCCCGCCTGCCGTCACCGTGACCGGGGCGTCGATGGTGAGCGCGCCGCCGGCATCGAGCGTAAGGCCAGCCGCGTCGTTGACGGTGATCGGCGCCGCGACCGTGATCGCGTCCGGCGCCGCCGCGGTGAAGCTTCCGGTGCCGCCGAGGGTGACCGGGCCGGCGACGCTGACGTCGCCGCCGCTCGAGAGTGCCGCGAGCGTGCCGCCGCCGCTCACGCCGACCGTCCCGTCGAGGGCCAGGGTGCCGGCGGCTGATAGGCTGGCGGTGGCGGAGTCCTCGACAGTGACCGAGCCGTTCACTGTGAGATCACCGCCCGTGCTCGATGCCGCGAACGACCCGCCGTCGGCAACGGTGATGGGCACGCCGACGGAGAGCGAACCCGGCGACGTCAGGGTGACGCTTCCGCTGCCGCCAACTTCGATGAAGTCCGCGATGCTCATGCCGGCGCTGCCGGCGGTCGCCGAGAGGCTTCCGCCGTTGACGGAGATGCCGGTGTCGAAGCTCAGCAGGCCGCTGCCGGCGGTCGCCGTCAGCGTGCCGCCGTCGACCGCGACCCCGTTGAGGGACAGCGCGCCGGCGGCTTCCAGGTCGCCGGTCGCGGAGTCCTGGAGCGTCAACTGGCCGGTAAGGGTCAGGTCTCCGTTCGTGCTGCTGGCCGTGAATGAGCCGTTCTGCTCGACGAGGATGGGATCGCCGAGTGTGAACGTGCCGGCCGACTCCAGCGTGACGCTGCCGTCGCCCTCGACCGTGACCCCGTCGGCGAAGGCGAACGTCCCGCCGGTCGCCGTCGCCGCCGACATCGTGCCGGTGCGGGTGACGAGGAGCGTCCCGGAAACGCTGATGCCGCCGCTGCCGGCGCTCACGGACAGGCTGCCGCCGCCGACCGTGACCTGGTCGAGGCCGACGGCGCCGGTCGACACGAGGGTGAGGGCGTTGGCGCCTTCCACGTCGATCGGCACGCTCGCATCGAGCGGCGCGCCGCGTGTCGTCGTGACGAGAAGGTTCGCTCCCGTCGGCGAAAAGCCCTCGTCGATGGTGAAGCCGGCGGCATTCGTCGCGAACAGGCCGGCGGCGCCCGCGCCGGCGATGGCCGCGAGCGCGCCGGCATCGCTGCCTGCGGCCGCGGTGGCGTCGCCCGCCACCTGCGTCAGCGCCGGCGCCGTCGACAGCGTCGTCGCCGCGGTCTCCTCCATGACGGCACCGCCGTAGAGGAGGAGGCCGCGTTGCGTGCCGGCCGCGCTTGCGGTCCGGAGCGTCGCGCCGGTGCCGCTCGTCGGGTAGGCGAGGACGCTGCTGCCGGCGCCGATCGTCCCGTCCGGCGCCAGCAGGTAGAAATAGCCGTTGGCGCCGGTCGTCGCCTGGCCGATTTTCGTGCCGTCGACGGCTGCCGAGACGCTGTTCGTCTGCGATCCGCCGGAAGCCAGGAGCGTCGTGCCGAAATCGCTGTAGGCCGTGCCGGAGATCGCCTGCGGCGTCGTCGGGTACTGCCACAGGAAATAGGGATAGAGCCC
Organism: Hyphomicrobiales bacterium; assembly: GCA_035547055.1. GTDB lineage: Bacteria > Pseudomonadota > Alphaproteobacteria > Rhizobiales > Methylopilaceae > DASZVN01. The sequence goes on along the minus strand of DASZVN010000067.1, from coordinate 12,177 downwards.
GGCGCCGGTGCCCCAGATGGTGTTGTCGAGGCCGCTCGGCAGCGTGCCCTGCAGGCTGGCCGTGCCCTTGCTGATGGCCTGGCCGGTATGGAGCAATTGGCCGATGCCGGTGTTGGTCCCGCTGGTCTGGGTGTCCCAATAGCTCAGGGTGACCGTGCCGGACGCCTCGTTGACCCCGACGAAGCCGCCGACGACCCCGGCGCCGCCGGCATGAACGGCGCCGGTGGCGTAGGAATCGGAGATCGCGCCGTAATTGATTCCCACGAGGCCGCCGACGTCGGTGGTCCCGCGGACCGCGCCGGTGGCGTAGGAATCGGTGACGTTCATGCCTCGGGCGCTGCTCCCGAGCTGCCCGACCAGGCCGCCGGCGGTATTCCCGGGGGCGGCCGTGACCGCGCCGGTCGCGTAGGACTGGCTGATCGTGCCGCTGACGCTGCCGCTGGTGGTGTACTCGCCGAGGAGGCCGCCGACGATGGAGACGCTGCTGACCGCGCCTGTCGCATAGGCGTCGGTGATGGTGATGTTGCCGCTCGCTGCGCCGATGAGGCCGCCGGCACCTGCGCTGCTGGCGTGGACATTGCCGCTGGCATGGACGTTCGTGATGCTCTCGTTCTTCGCATCCACCTCGCCGATCAGGCCGCCGACGGACGAGGAGCCGGTCACGCTGGCCGTGGCGTAGCTGCCGCTGATGGCCGCAGCGGCGCTGCCCGAGCCCGCCCCGCTTTCGCCCACCAGGCCGCCAATGCCGCTGCCCGAACCGCTCACGGCACCGGCGGCATAGGCGTTGGCGATCGAGCCGGTTTCGTTCCAACCGACCAGGGCGCCCACGTCGCTCGCGCCGGCGATCGAAGCGCCGACGAGCCCGACGTCGCGGAGCGCGCCGGTCGAGACGCCGAACAGGCCGACCTCGCTGGTCGAGGCCCGTGCGATCATCAGGTCCGAGACGGTGTGGCCGAGCCCCTCGAACACGCCGGAGAAGGGGGTGGCCTGGCTACCGAGCGGGGCGAAGCCGGCGTTCGTGTTCCAGGTCGCGGTGCCGCTGGCGTCGATGTCGGTGGCGAGGGCGTAATGTCCGGAGAGGCCCGCGGCGGCGATGCCTTGGACGCCGGTCGCGTCGTTATCGACGTCGTAGAGCAGCGTGTAGTTCGTGCCGTCGATCGAGAGGCGGGCGCCGGCGCCGGATCCGCCGGTGAAGGACAGGCTGCCGGCGAAGCCGTTGCCCAGGCCGAAGCTCAGGCTGGTCGGACTGAGGGCGCCGTCCTCGAGGTCGACCGCACCCGAGCCGGCGATCGTGATCGGCGCGTTGATCCCGATGATCCCGCCGCTGCCGCCGTCGTTGGCGGTGAGCGCAAGGCCTGCAGCGCCGTTCGCGGTGAGCGCCGCGTTGACGGCAATCGAGTGGAAGGCGTCGAGCGTCAGCGTGTTGGCCGACCAGGTGATCGGCGCTGCCACGGTGATGTCGCCGGCCTGCGATCCGCTGCTGCCGGTCGTGACGACGACGTCGGCGGAAGTGAGCGCCGCCTCCAGCGTACCGACGTCGAGGATCGAATCGCCGCCGGATGGCGCGAACGTGCTGCCGCCGAGGGCGCCGTTGCTGTCGGTCCCGCCATTGTCGGCGATGGTGACGTTCTCGGGGTCGAGGAGGAGCGTGCCGGTGGTGCCGTGGGCCGCCGTCAGGTCTGCCGCGCCGGTGTAGGACAGGACGCCGGCGCTCGAGACCTCGGCGAAGCCGCCGCTGCCTTGGCCGCTGCCCCGGGCGCTGATCGCGCCGGCGAAGTCGGTCTGCACGCCCGACCACAGGACGACGTTGCCACCATCGCCGCCGCGCCCGTCGGCGGCGATCGTCGCCCCGGCGGCGACGGTCAGCGTCGTCGCGTCGGCCACGTCCTCGGGCAGGAGCTTCAGCGCCGGGTCGCTGCCACCGTGGCGGTCGCCGCCGAGGAGGATGGTGCCGCCGCGCGTGCCGCCGGCATCGATCGCCGCGTCGGCGCCGAGGCTGACGGCGGTGCCGGTCGCGACCACGGTGCCGCCCGCCGCGCCCTTGCCGGAGACGTCGATGAAGCCGTCGAGGGCGACCGTGCCCCCTGCGATGCGGACGTCGCCGCCGGCCCCGGCGCGCCGTGCCACCGGGTGCGGAACGTGGTGATCGCGCCCACGGGCGACGGCAACCGGGATCCGGCGGGTGGCGACGAGCCGGCCGCCGACCTTGACGGTGCCGCCTCCGGCGGTGAGGAAGATGTGGCCGCCGTCATGGGCGATGCCGGTGGCCTTGACGATGCCCCGGGTGTTGCCGGCGAGGGCGTAGACGTTGCCGCCGTTGGCGCGCATCTCCACCGCGGCAGCCCTGACCGTGCCGCGATCGACAGCCTTGGTGTCCGGGCCGCCGATCTCGACCGCGAACTGGCCGTCGGCGCCGGTCTGGTCCTGCATCAGGACCTCGTAGCCCGCCGCCAAGGCTGCGGTGCCGTGCGGCGCCGCCAGCGTGCCGCTGTTCTCGACCTGGCGCGCGATCAGGGCGACGTCGCCCTGGGCCGAGCGGATGACCCCGGCATTGGTCGCGGCCGCGGCGCTCGACCCGCGAAAGGTCAGCGCCCCGCCGGCGAGGAAGTCGCTGTCCCCGACATCGAGCGTCGAAGCGACGAAGGAGCCGCCGGTCGCGACGCGGCCGCCGGCGCCGACCACCACCCCGGCGGGATTGACGAGATAAAGGCTGCCGGTGGCGCTGAGGCGGCCGTCGATGGTCGAAGGGACGTTGCCGCCGACGCGGTTCAGCGTGGCGCCGGCACCATTGTCGAAGCGGACGCGCTCGCCGGCGCCGATCGAGAAGCTGTTCCAGTCGACGATGCCGGTGGTCGAGCTCTGGTCGATCCGAAGGCTGTTGCCGTGTCCGCCGATCGTCCCTGTGCCTGCCACGAAGCGGCCACCCGCGGGGAGCGCGCCCCCGGCGGCCGCGGCCATAGGCATACAGGCAGCGCCCAGGAGCAGCGCCGCGCGCAATGTCTCGAGCCTTGCAGCCACCCGCCCCGTGCCCCCGTTGCCACAACCAGGAAGCTAACGTCGCGATGCCGCAGCCGCAAGACGCGATGTCGGATTGCGAAGTAGAGGGACGACCGCCGGTCGCACGGTTGCTTGTCGCTGGCGCCGGCGCGACCTGTCGCGTCGCTGCAGGCGATTCGATGCTCGCGCTTAGCCCGGCAGATTGACGGGAGGTCTGTTCTCGACACTGCTCCGAGCGTGGTCATTTCCGCCACCTGAGGAAAGCCGCCCTCGAAGACGATTTCGCAAAGCGGCTGGCGGCCGGCGGCTGCTCGGCGCTTCGCGCGCCGCCAGCTTCTCGGGAAGAACGGATTTATCGCCGATGCGGCCGATCGCGACGGCCGCTTCCAAACGATAATCGTCCGGCACACCGAGCACCGTTCGCGCGCGGTCGATGTCAAAGCCGCGGATCGCGTGGGTGTGCCATCCGGATAGGGCCGCCTGCAACGCGAGCATCCCCCACGCCGCCCCGGTATCGACGGAATGCGTGTAGTTCGACTCCTCGCGCGCGGCGCCACGACGCATCATCGTGGTTTGAGAGGAGCGCGGGCCCGCGCGGGGGGGCAGCACTGCCTTAGCTGGCTCTCGGAGCCTGGGGAACATGTCTGAACTGCTACTGTAGCCGAGCAGCAGAAAACATCCCCTTATGGCGGCAGAGTCTGCCACCCCTGCCAGTCGTGAATCGCCCAGCCCAGATAAGAGGGGTGATCCGTGATCGCGGTCGCGATCTTCTCGATGTCCGCCATTACCCGGGCGCGATGGCGCTTGCCCGGTGTGTCGGCATAGGAGACGTTCACGCCTGCGCCGGCATGGGTTTCGAGCCCGAAGACGATGCGGGGCACGCCGCCCGCGTCGGCGGCGCGAAGCTCGCCCCTGACGCGCTCGACCACCTTGGTAGGGTTTGTGTTGTAGCTCATCACGACATATTGCGGCACGACGCCTAGCAAACGCCGGAGCAGCGAGTGCCGGCCGCCTTGCCAGCCGACAGTGACCGGCTCACCCTCGTAGTTGTCCACCCAGTCCGGCAGCGCGGCGCCATAGTCGAGGCCCGCTGCCGCCGTCTTGGCGCGGAGCGCCGCGTGAATACCCAGCCACTCCGCCAGCAGCCCGTCCCGCGCGCTGAGCTGCATCGGGCTGAGCTGGCTTTCGGCGACGCCGTTCGTAAACCGATTGTCGCCGACGCCTTGGCCGTCCTGCGGCTCGAGATCGGAATGAAAGCCGGCGAAGCCGCGCCTGTGGCGTCCATTGTAGGCGATCATTGCGTCAGCGGCGGCGTAGAGCCCTACCGGACCATCCACGTCGGAGAAATAGCCGCGCCAGCCCTCCATTCCCCACGCCCGGACATCGAGACGTGCAAGTGCGGCGAGGAGCGCGGCAAGCCTCCTATCCCGCGCGGTGTAGTCGTCAGCGCGCAGATAGAGGAAAGCCTCGGTGAGGCGAAGCCGTCCGGCTGCGTCGAGGAACGCCTCGCGATCGGACTCACTCGCCATGAGGGTGTCGGTGTCCCAGACCCACATGGCTCGCACGTTGCTGCTGTCCTCGGCGGCCGCGGGGACGGCTCCGGTCGCCGCCAAGCCGAGCGCAGCCCGGAGCACCGCCCGCCGCGAGGGGCGGTCAGTCCCGAGCGCTGAGTCGTGCATCGGCAGTCCGGAAGAGGCCGCTGACGTTGTTCCACATCGTGGCCAGCGTGTCTCCCACCGCGTGATAGACCTGCGAACGGGTGATCCGGTCGTTGCCGGGAATCAATTTGTCGCCGGTCACGACCACAGTCGACAGCAGCGGGAATTTCGTGGGATCATCGATGCGGATCTTGCCCACTTGGCCGCGGCGCGGGGCGCGGAACGCAGTCTGAAACTCGGTCGGCAGCTGTACCGAGAGCGGCATGACGGTCTCTAACGTTCCCCTGGTCCTCTTGAAACCGTCGGCGATGGTCACCCGGTCGCCGACCGTGGCCTTGAAGAAGGTTCCGGTATCTAGATAGACATAGGCGAATTTCCGCCCCACGTAGAGCTGCATGACCGGCTGACCAGGCTGGACGACGTCGCCGCGCGCGGCGACCTCGGGCCCGACGATCCCGTCCGCCGGGGCGACAACGTTGCCGTCGTTATAGGTAGCGCGCAGATTGTCGAGCGCCCGCTTCGCATCGGCCTGGGAATGCCGGAGGTCGGCGAGTTGGTCGGTCGCGACCTTGCGCTCGGCCTCGCGCGAGGCCTGCTCCTGCATGGCGGCGTAGTGCTGGGCCGAGACGGTCGAGATGAAGGTCGGTGAGATTGCCCCGTTGGCATGGCGTGCTACCGAGTTGAGCTGCTTGAGCTGAGCTGCGGTCTCGGCAAGGCGCTGGTTCGCGGTGTTCATGACGGCGTTGGCGACGTCGAGTTTCACCGCGATTTCAGCCTGCCGCGCATTGGTATCGGCCGCTTGCGCGGTGAGCCGCGCTACTGTCTCAACCACCTGCGGCGAGCGCACCTTGGCGAGGATCTGGCCCTTGTGAACCCGATCGCCCGGCTGGACCAGCATCTGCGTGATCTGCACCTCGTAGGGCGAGGCGACCATTAGGTGATCCGATACCACCATGCCGCTGGCCCGCAGCCAGAAATATTGGCCGAAAGCAAGGTTGGCGAGATAGCCGAAAACCACGAGTACGACGGCGAGATAGACGTAGCGGCCCCAATTGCGGCGCTTCTTTTGGCTGGCGCGCACGTCGTTGAGGAAGCGATCGGCGCGGCTCCAATCCCGCAGCTCGGTGATCATCGGCGCATGTCCTCAGTCGATCAGGGATTGATTGGCGACGCGGGAGGGCGAGTAGCTGTCCTGGTAGGAGCGGCGATGGACCCACTCTTCGTAATAGGAGTAGAGGCGCACCAGCCGCATGAAGATGCCGTTGAACAGGCTGAAGGTCAGCACGTAGGGTGCGACTGCCATGACAACGTTCGTTTGAAGTCGATTTGCTATTTTCAAGGCAATGCAGAAATAGATGACGTCAATGCCAATGTAGACGAGCTGCACCACGATGAGAATGCTAAGCGCAAAACTGCCATAGGTCGCAAACATATAGAGGATGTAAAAGGGAAACAGAATCGTCAGGAGGAGGTTGAGCACGAGAAAATCGATCTGCTCGACGCCTTCCAGCCAGTTGAAGCGGCGGCTTCGGGGATTAAGCGCGTCGCGGAACCGGCGCATGCGAATGCGGATGGTATCGCGGTCCCAGCGGCGGCGTTGTCGGACGAGGGCAGCGAGCGTTTCTGGCGCGTCGGTGAAGCACCACGAGCCGCCGGCGAAGCGGATTTTCCATCCTGCCCGCCGGAGCCGCATCGTCATATCGAAGTCTTCGCCCGGCCCGCTCGCCATGATGCCGATCTGTTCGACCGCCTCGCGGCGGAACGCGCCGAAGGCGCCTGACGCGCAGGCCACGATGTCGAAGATCTCGAGGACGCGCTTTCCGAGCGCGATCGAGCAGAGATATTCGATCGTCTGCCAGGCGGTGACCGCCGAATGGTCGAAATTGCGGACGCCGATCGCGCCGGTGGTCGCGCCCACCGCGGGGTCGGCAAACGGCTCGACGAGCTTCTCGATGGCATCGCGGTCGTAGGAGCTGTCGGCATCGAGATTGATGATGATGTGGCCGCTGCTGAGGTTGAACCCCATGTTGCACGACGCGGCCTTGCCGCAGCGCACCTGGTTCGATAGCGCGATGTCGATCTGGCCTGCGCGGCGCATGGCGTTGATCATATCTCGCATGCCGTCGGTCGAGCCGTCGTTGACGACGATGATCTCGTCGACGCGGCGGGTCTGCTCGCCGAGCGAGCGCAGGCATCGCTGCATCGCGTCGGCCTCGTTGTGCCCGGCAACGACAACGCTCAGCTTGAGGCCTTCGAGATAAGCGCGCTCCCGGGGCGTTGGCGCGTGCTGACGGAGGAAGCCGGAGACGAGCACCGCGAGCGCCGACAGCATATAGCGCGGCAGCTCGAGGAGGATCATGAACCAGAACATCGCAAACCAGGCGTGCCAGTCGGATTGGCCGAGGATCGCCAAGGGGAGCGACAGGCTCGTCATCACGCCGCGTCGCCTTGGAGCTGCCGGAACTGTCGGGGGTCGATGATTTCGAAGGCGATGCCCGGATCGACCTTGAGCACGGCCTCGAGTCGGCGCTCGACAAAGCTAATCGCTTGCCGGGCTCTCCCCACGTCGGTGTTCGGCATGAGAATGAGGAAGGCGTCCTCCCCGTCCTGGCGGGCGACGTCCACTTCGCGGAGCGCGCTATGCAAGCCGTCCTGGACGAGGTTCAGCGTCAGTTCCCACAGGCGCACGTTTTCCCCCTTGATTGCGCTTGCTCGGGTGAAGCTGAGGCGGACGAGAGAGTAGGGGATTTTGAATGCTCGATTCTCACGAGCGGCATGCTTCAGCAGTACGCGGAAGGAATCGGGCGCCAGCCACGCCGTTCTATTCGGTCCCGGCCCGCCGGCGCGAAGATGCTGTACCGCGAGCGGCGTCAGGTGGAACGAGAACCAATCTCTTGACGGCACCTGCTCGCTATCGTGCTGGGCGCCGCAATCCATGCACTTGAACCCCACGGCCGGCTTGTCGTTCACTGCGCCGCAGTTATCGCAATGGGCGACTGAGCCTGGCTTATCGTAGTCGAGGCCGATGTGGCGAAGCGCCCGCCCGCATTTCGGGCAGACGAAGTCGCCCTCGGCGTGAAAACAGCTTTCGGGCGCGATATGGGCACATCGGAAGTGATGCACCATAATCTCCTCATGAAGATTGGGCGAACGACATCGCGAGCACTCCTCGCGCACCGATAGACGCGCCGATCGGCATTGCGGGCAAACATGGGTGCGGTCGAAGAACTGTTGGGTTAGATAGCCGTGACGGACCAGCCGTTGCGCTGTCTCCGCGGCCTCTGGCAGACGGCCTGCCGCCGGATAATTGACGAAGTCGCGATGGCCGGGGTCGTGGACCGCCTTGAGCGCCGTATCGCGCGTGTAAATCCGTGCCATCAGGATGTCCTCGGGGTCGCCCGACCGGCGCACATTTTCCGAAATCTCGCGCAGCCGCATTTGAATCGCCCGTGTTCTCTCCCACGCATCGTGTTCGCTGCCGCAGGCGTCGAGCCAAGGGCGGCCATCCGGTACGAAGCTCACGACCGGAACGAGGGGGTCGGCGAGGTTGTTCAGGATCAGGTTCGCGGCATGATCCGGCAGAGCACTGGTAAAGATCACTGCGTCGAGTCGGTCGCCGGCTTTGGCGAGCGACCAATCCGCCGGAAACGGATAGCCTTCCGGGAGATATGGATAGGCGAAGCAGAAATATTCGCAGCCATTATCCGCTATTTCCGATCTCGGGAGCTCGGTTTGCATGTCCATCACCCGTCACTCAGACATCGACGAAAATCGGCATCGTAAGACGCCAAAGCAGAACGAAATTTTCGGAAGTTGGCCGAAGCGCCTTCCGGAATGGACAGCGTGGAGACACCCGGCGTTGCAAACGCCGTTGCGTCGCTCCAAGATTCCACTATGCGCGAAGGTACCGAAGCCGCGGCAGCTAGATAATCCACCTCCAACGCACGCGCTTTAGCGCTTTATTCGAGGTCCGCACACTTCGACGTAAGAGGCGAGAATTGACTCGCCGGGGAAGTCATCGATTAGGCTGGGTCGTTATTGGTTTGCCAGCTCCTCGATAGGCTTCCCGTTCAATTGATTATTAACAAGTGGCTGCCAAAAGCCGGCGGAATTATGACTCAATCAGATGGTTTCGGCGGCGCAAGTTGCCCGTGGTCATTCAGCCGAGCCCCCGACCCCTGGAGTCGGCGGGGGATAGCCAGAATGGGGCGAAGCTTCCAAGGCAGTGCTGATTCGGCGTGGTTCGGCGCTGCGCTCGCAACGTCTCGAAGATGATGGCCTCGCTGCGGCCGTCCGTGGCGACAGTGTCGCAGGGGCGATCGACGCCCCTCCGCGGATTTTGAGTGGCGGCAATGGTGCCGGTCTGAGCATTAATCCAGCCGCATTTCGGCAGGGGAGACCCACTCTTAACAAGGCACTACAGGCGAAGAGTGGATCATTCGGCTGAGCTGGTGACCTGTATTCCGCGCTCGGCCAGCATGGCCTTCACTGCATCGAGGTGGATGGCCTCGCGGTCGAGGTTCAGGCCCTGGTTTGACAGAGCCGCGCGCAGGCGCGCGGGGTCGAGCTGCCGCGGGCGCACGCCTGCGGCGACGGCCATTGCCGCGGCGGCGCCGGCGGCCTCGCCGAAGGCCATGCATTCCGGCATCAGGCGGACGCGCTGGTGAGCCTCGGCATCGAACGAGACCGTCTTGCCGACGACGATCAGTCCTTCGAGCCCGCTTGGCAGCAGGCAGCGATAGGGGATGCCGACTGTGAGCACCGAGACCGGCACCTCGTTCAGCCCGTGCTGCTTGGAGCCCTCCGAGCCGTCGGTCGGATGTCGCACCCAGCCCTTGATCGTGGGGCCGCGATGGACCTTGATCGCGATCTCGTCATCGAAACGCCGCGCCGCGAAGATGTCGTCCGCGGTCAGCACGTAGTCGCCGACGATACGGCGCGAATCGCGCACCCCGATCATCGGCGCCATGTCGATCAGGAACGAGGATTCCAGGCCGGGCACAGTCCTGAGGAAGGGCAGGAGATCACGCGCCTTCAGGCGGCCCTCGATCTCGGCGGCGCTGAGATCGGCCGCGTCGGTGGCGTCGCGGTTCAGCACCCGCACGGCGTAGATGAAGCCGATGCCATTCTCGATCGCGGACGGCGTCGCGCCGAACAGCGAGAAGTAATTGCCGAAATCAGGCGGCAGCGCGCCGCTCTCCTTGGCCGCTTTGACCAGCGCGAACCAACCGCCGATATGGACGCAGCGCGCGCCGTCGAAATGGCCGGGCGGGATGCCCCAGGACTTCACGAACTCCGCCGGATTGGCATGGGCATAGGCATCGACCGTGCGCCAGTCGACGCCACCGATGCGGAACAGCATCATCATCGGCTGCGGCGTCTCGCGCGGCTGCATCGCCGCGCCGGCGAAGGTGGCGACGTCGGCATCGCCGCTGGCATCGATCACGACGTCGGCCAGCACGGCCTGGCGGCCCGACTTGTTCTCGATCACGACGCCGGTGACGCGGTCGCCGTCCTTGAGGGCGCCGACCACCATGGTGTGGAGCAGGATCGTCACGCCGGCCTCGCGCAGCATGTCGACCACGATGAGCTTCAGGATCTCGGGGTCGAAGGCGAGGTTGAAATATTCCGGTCGGAACTGCGCGGTTGCTCCGCCGGCGCGGGCGAGCCGCTCGGCAACCTCGAGCGCGATGCCGCTCAGATTCTCGCAGCTCAGGAATTCGGTGACGAACGACATTGGTCCGGTGCCGCCGACCATGGCGTTGCGCTCGATCAGGAGGACATCGGCGCCGTTCCGTGCCGCCGAGATCGCGGCCGGATAGCCGCCCGCTCCGCTGCCGACGACCACGACCTGCGGCCGCGCCGCGACCGGGATGGATCTCGCCGGCTCGAGGATGGTGCCATGTGCGAGGGCGGGCATCAGGTGTCCTTTCTTGAAAAAGCGAAGGTGGCGGGCGGTCAGGCCGGCACGCGCTCGACAGTGGTGCCCTGGGGCAGGTGGCATTCGACCAGACGGCCGCCCTCGGCGATGAGCGGCGGCGCCAGGCGGCGGCAGGCGTCGACCGCGATGGGGCAGCGGGTATGGAAGCTGCAGCCGGCGGGGCGGTCGAACGGATCGGGCAGGTCCGGGCCGAGCCGGAGCTTCGGCAGGCCGAGCCGGGGATCGGGTGTCAGCGCCGCGGCGAGGAGGGCGCGGGTATAGGGATGGCGCGGGCGGCCGAGCACGTCGTCTGCGGGACCCATCTCGACAATGCGGCCGAGATACATCACAGCCACATGACGTGCGATCTCGCGCACCACGGCAAGGTCGTGGCTGATGAAGACATAGGTCAGGCCGAGATCACGCTGGAGGTCGGCGAGGAGGTTCAGGATCTGGGCCTGGACCGACACGTCGAGCGCCGAGGTCGGCTCGTCGCACACGACGATCGCGGGGCGCATGACGAGGGCGCGGGCGATCGCGATGCGTTGGCGCTGGCCGCCGGAAAGCTGGCCGGCGTAGCTGTGCAGCAGGGCACCGGGCAGGCCGACCCGTGCCATGATCTCGACGACGGCCCGGCGCCGCACGGCGCTCGAGCCGCCGCCGAGGACCTTTAGCGGCGCGCCGATGATTTGCCCGACCGTCTTGCGCGGGTTCAGCGACGAATAGGGGTCCTGGAACACCGGCTGGATGCGGCGCGCCCGCTCGCGCGCGGAATAGGCGGCGAGCGGCTTGTCGGCGAGCGCGATCGTGCCGGAGGTCGGGGCCAGCAGGCCCAGCATCAGGCGCGCGAGCGTGGACTTGCCCGAGCCGGATTCACCGACGATCGCGAGCGTCTCGCCACGACGGACGTCCAGCGAGACGGTCTCGACCGCCGCGAATCGCCGCGGCCGGCCGAACCAGCCGCGCCGCACCTCGAACGAGCGGCCGAGGCCGCGTGCCTGCAGGATAGTCTCGCGGCTATGGGCCTCGGCCTCCCGCGGCGCCATCGCGGTCACGGCCGCAGCCGTCCGTGGCAGGACCGGATGAAGGCAGCGAAACGTTTGGCCACCGTCCCTCGTCGTCGGAATCTCGCCGATCCCGCAGTCGGTGGCGGCGAAGCCGCAACGCGGACGGAAAGCGCAGCCGTCGTTCCGCCGGATGGTCGATGGGACCGTGCCGGGAACGGCAGCGAGCCTGCCGGGGCGCGTCGGGTTGGGGATGCAGCGGAGCAGCGCGTCCGTATAGGGGTGGCGCGGCGCGCCGAACACCTCCTGGGTCGCGCCGTGCTCGACGATGCGGCCGGCATACATCACAGCCACGCGGTCGGCCATGCGCGCGACTATGCCCATGTCATGGGTGACGAGGAGCAGCGCGGTGTCGAGGCTGCGGCGGAGCTCGTTCAGCAGCGCCAGGATCTGGACTTGGATCGTCACGTCGAGCGCGGTCGTCGGCTCGTCGGCGATCAGGAGCGCCGGCTCGAACATCAGCGCCATGGCAATGACGACGCGCTGGCGGAGGCCGCCGGAAAGCTGGTGCGGATATTGGCGCATCCGCTCCGCCGGC
>DASZVN010000066.1:0-2752 GCA_035547055.1 Hyphomicrobiales bacterium | reverse complement strand
TTGACGCTCGAAGCCGCGATCAACCGTTTCGGAAAAGCCTGATATGGCCGCCGCGACCCGTCCTTTCGCCGCCTTCGAATGGATGATCGCGCTGCGCTACCTGCGTGCCAAGCGGCGGGAAAGTTTCGTCTCTGTCATCTCCGGGTTCTCGCTGGTCGGCATCGCCTTGGGCGTTGCCACACTCATCATCGTGATGGCCGTGATGAACGGTTTCCGCCACGAACTCCTGTCGCGCATCCTGGGCCTATCCGGCCATGTGGTGGTGCAGGGCTATGGCGGCGAGTTGATGCATTTCGATGCCGTGGCCGCCAAGGTTCGCGCCGTTCCGGGTGTCGTCCGCGTTTCGCCCGTTATCGACGGCCAGGTGATGGCCACCGCCAACAGCGTCTCGCGCGGCGCGCTGGTGAAAGGCATCCGCAAGGAAGATCTCGCCAAGCTCACCACCGTCTCCAAATCGCTCAGCCCCGGTGCGCTCGCGCGGTTTCAGGGTGGCGATAGCGTGATCATCGGTTGGCGCATGGCGCAGCAACTGGGCATCGGCCCCGGCATGACGATCACGCTGATCGCGCCCAAGGGCAACGTCACGCCCTTCGGTACCACGCCGCGTGTGAAGACCTATACCATCGCCGGCACCTTCAACATCGGCATGAGCGAATACGATTCCAGCTTCGTCTTCATGCCGTTGGAAGAGGCGCAACTCTATTTCAACCTCGGCGATGGCGTCAGCGGTCTCGAAGCGATGGTTGCCCAGCCCGATCAGGTCGCGAACTACGTACCCGCCATCGCACAGGCCGTCGGCCCCGCGGCGCGCATCCTCACCTGGCAGGACATAAACTCCAGCCTGTTCGGCGCACTAGAAGTCGAACGCAACGTGATGTTCCTCATTCTCACACTCATCATACTGGTCGCGGCCCTCAACATCGTCTCCGGCCTCATCATGCTGGTGAAGGACAAGGGCCAGGACATCGCGATCCTCCGCACCATGGGGGCGACGCGGGGCGCGATCCTCCGCATCTTCCTCATCACCGGCGCGGCGATCGGCGTGGTCGGGACGCTCACCGGGCTCGTCATCGGCGTCGCGGTGGCGGCGAACATCGACGCCATCCGCCGCGGCATCGGCGACCTCACCCACACCAACCTGTTCTCGCCCGAGATCTATTTCCTGAGCCATCTGCCGGCCCGGATGGATCTCGGCGAGACCGCGAGCGTGGTCCTGATGGCGCTGGCGCTGTCGTTCCTCGCGACGCTCTACCCGGCCTGGCGGGCGGCGCGGCTCGATCCGGTCGAGGCCCTGCGCTACGAATGAGGAGGTCGTCATTGCGAGGAGGCGGGGCCGACGAAGCAATCCAGGGCCACGGGCGCTGCGCCGGCGGCCCTGGATTGCTTCGCGTCGCTCGCAATGACGGGCGGAGGGCGCCATGAGCACCGCCGTGGTGACGCCGGCGCTCGAGCTCGACCAGGTGGTGCAGCAGTACCGCCAGGGCGAGACGGTGCTGGAGATCCTCCGCGGGGTCGATCTCGCGGTCCGCCCCGGCGAGATGGTGGCGCTGATCGCGCCGTCCGGCGCCGGCAAGTCGACGCTGCTCCACATCGCGGGCCTCCTGGAGCGCCCGACCGACGGCGAGATCCGGATCGGCGGCGTGCCGACCTCGCTCCTCGCCGAGCGCGAGCGCACCCGGCTCCGCCGCACCGAGATCGGCTTCGTCTACCAGGCCCACCATCTGCTGCCGGAGTTCTCGGCTCGCGAGAACGTGGTGCTGCCGCAGCTCCTCGCCGGGCTCGGCCGCGCCGAGGCGCGCACGCGGGCCGACGAGCTCCTCGACTGGCTCGGCCTCGGTCCGCGCGCCCGCCACCGCCCGGCCGAGCTGTCGGGCGGCGAGCAGCAGCGCGTCGCCATTGCCCGCGCCGTCGCCAACGCGCCGCGCCTCCTCCTCGCCGACGAGCCGACCGGCAACCTCGACCCGGTCACCGCCGGCAGCGTGTTCGACAGCCTCGACCACCTCGTCCACGCCACCCGCCTCTCGGCCCTGATCGCGACCCACAATCTCGACCTCGCCGACCGCATGGACCGCCGCGTCACGCTGCGCGAGGGCAGGGTGGTGGAGGTTTAGGCCTAGCCTCGCCCCCAGCCGTCATGCCCGGCCTTGGGCCGGGCATCCACGAGTTGGTGCCTCGGCATCGAAAGGAAGTCGCGGATGGCCGGGACAAGCCCGGCCATGACGGCGAGGCGATTCCACCGTCGCGGCAGCCATCATTCGCCTGCCCCGGTTGCGCTGCCGACGGGATCGCTTAGCCTCGGCGTCGTTCGAAGCCGAAGGAGGACGCGATGGCAGACGCGGCAGTGCCAAGCACCACCCAGGTGATCCCTTACCTCTATTACGCCGACGTGCCGAAGGCGCTGGACTTCTTGGTCCGGGCGTTCGGCTTCGAGAAGGTGATGCTGGAGCCGACCGGCAACGGCCGCCATCATGGCGAGGTCCGCCTCGGCCAGGGCGTCGTCATGATGGGGACGGCGAGCAGCGAGTTCCGCAGCACCACGCCGGGCGAGGCCAGGGCCAGCACCAGCGGCACCTTCGTCTATCTCGCCGACGTCGATGCCCATTGCGCCCGCGCCAAGGCGGCGGGCGCCGAGATCGTGCAGGACCTCAAGGACCAGCCCTACGGCCGCACCTATTGGGCGCGCGACCTCGAGGGCCAGGACTGGTTCTTCACCACCCCGCCGGGATAGCGGGTCGGGTGGGCATCGGCCTTG
>DASZVN010000065.1:0-21424 GCA_035547055.1 Hyphomicrobiales bacterium | reverse complement strand
GCGATGTCGCGGGCGCCTCGCCGGTCGCGGAGCCGGCATCCGGGCGCAGGGGGAGAAGCGAAAAGGCATGGTCGGCCAGCACACGATCGCGGGCGAGTTTTCCATCGCCGGCATCGGCGTCCATAGCGGCATCGCGGCGACGGTCGCCATCCGGCCGGCGGCGGCGGGCACCGGGCGCGTCGTGCGCCGCGGCCCGATGGGCCGCCTCGTGCCGGCCCATGCCTCTGAGGTCAGCCAGACCGAGCTTTGCACCGTGCTCGGCGAGGGCGCCGACAGCGTCGGCACGGTCGAGCACCTCCTCGCAGCACTGCACGGACTCGGCGTCGACAACGCGGTGATCGAGGTCGACGGGCCCGAGATGCCGATCCTCGACGGTAGCGCCAGGGATTTCGTCGCTGCGATCGACGAGGTCGGCGTGGTTGCCCAGCACTCGCCACGCCGCGCGCTGAAGGTGCTGCGCCCGATCCGGATCGAGATGGGCGCTTCGTCGGGTGAGCTTGCGCCCCACGACGGCGGCCTCCGGCTCGAGGTCGAGATCGACTTTCCCCATCCGGTCATCGGCCGGCAGGCGCTGGTGGTCGACCTCTCGCCCGACAGCTTCCGCCGCGAGCTGATGGCCGCGCGCACCTTCGGCTTCCTGAAGGACGTCGAGCGGCTGACGGCGGCTGGCCGCGGCCGCGGCGCCTCGCTCGACAACACGGTCGTGCTCGACGACCAGCGGGTGCTGAACCAGGCCGGCCTCCGCGCGCCGGACGAGTTCGTCCGCCACAAGATGCTGGACGCGGTGGGCGACCTGTCGCTCGCCGGCCTTCCCCTCGTCGGCCGCTACCGCTCGGTCTGCGGCAGCCACCGCCTCAACGTCGCGGTGGTGAAGGCGCTCCTCGCCGATCGTTCAGCCTGGACCGTGGTCGAGCAGCCGACCCGCGGCCGCGTCGTCCGCGCCGACTATGTCGCCGGCCTCCAGCCCGCGCTGGCACCCGAGATCGACTGACGCTCCCCTTGTAGGGTGGGCAAGCAAGACTTGCCCACGGCATGGACGTCGGCGAGCCGATGCCCACCCTGCGGGGATTACTCGCCATGACGAATCGCCGGCCGCCTCGCTAGAGTCGCGGCGATGGCCGACGCTGCATTCGTTCGCGACACCACCGCGGCTGAGGGCGCCCTTCTCGGCGTCGCCCACTCGTTCCGCGGCCGGCGCTGGCGCGAGCGGCTCGACGGCGGCGGGCGCGCCACTGCGCTCGCGATCGCCCAGCGCCACGGCGTCCCGGAGGTGCTGGCCCGCGTGCTCGCCGGGCGCGGCGTCACGCTCGACCTCCTGCCTGGCTACCTCAAGCCGACGCTCCGCGAGCTTATGCCCGATCCCTATCGCCTCACCGCGATGGAGGCGGCCGCCGGGCGCCTCGCCGATGCGGTCACGGCCGGCGAGACGATCGCGATCTTCGGCGACTACGACGTCGACGGCGCGACCTCGTCCGCCGTCCTCGGCAGCTTCTTCGCTGCCGCTGGGGCGCCGTTCTCGGTCTACATCCCCGACCGCATCTTCGAGGGTTACGGCCCGAACGTCGAGGCGGTGCGGGGCCTCGCGACCGCCGGCGCGCGGCTGATCGTCACCGTCGACTGCGGCACCACCAGCTTCGACGCGCTGGAGGAGGCGCGGCGCCTCGGGGTCGACGTGGTCGTGCTCGATCATCACCAGGTCGCGGCCGAGCTGCCGCCCGCGGTGGCGGTGGTGAACCCGAACCGCGCCGACGACCTTTCCGGCCTCGGCCAGCTCGCCGCCGCCGGCGTCACTTTCCTCGCCGTGGTCGCCGTCAACCGCCTGCTCCGCCAGCGCGGCCATTGGACAGCGGAGAGGCCGGAACCGGACCTCCTGGCGCTGCTCGACCTCGTGGCCCTCGGCACCGTGGCCGACGTAGTGCCGCTGACCGGGCTCAACCGCGCCCTCGTCGGCAAGGGCCTGATCGCGATGGCCGAGCGGCGACGCGCCGGCCTCGCGGCGCTGGCCGACCGCGCCCGCCTCGATGGCCCGCCGACGCCCTACCATCTCGGCTTCCTCCTCGGCCCGCGCATCAATGCCGGCGGCCGCATCGGCCGCGCCGACCTCGGCGCCCGCCTCCTGCTCGCGAGCGATCCTGCCGAGGCCGCCACGTTGGCCGAGGAGCTCGACCGCTTGAATGCCGAGCGCCAGGCGCTGGAGCAGGCGACGCTCGCCGAGGCGGATGCGGAAGCCATTGTGTCGGGCAGCGCGGTCATCGCAGCCAAGACCGGCTGGCACCCCGGCATCATGGGCCTCGTCGCTGCCCGGCTGAAGGAGCGCCACGGCCTGCCGGCCTTCGCCATCGCGATCGGCGCCGATGGCGTCGGCATCGGTTCCGGCCGCTCGATCGCGGGCGTCGATCTCGGCCGCGCCGTGCGCCGGGCAGTCGAGGCGGGGCTTCTGGTCAAGGGCGGCGGCCACGCCATGGCGGCCGGCGTCACCGTCGCCGGCGAGGCCCTGCCGGGTCTTCGTGCGTTTCTCGACCTGACCCTGACCGACGAGGTGGCGACGGCGCGGGTCGAGACGGCGCTCGCGATCGACGCCGTGGTCGCCGCCGCCGGCCTCACCCCGGATCTGGTGCGGACGATGGAGCAGGCCGGCCCGTTCGGTGCCGGCAATCCGGCCCCGGTCGTCGCGCTCGCCGGCCATGTGCTGGCCCATGCCGAGCCGGTCGGGCAGGGTGGGCATCTCCGGCTCGGCCTCCGCGCCGGCGACGGCACCACAGCGCGGGGCATCGCCTTCCGCGCCATGGCCGACGAACTCGGCCCGCGCCTGATCGCCCGGCGCGGCACCCGCGTCCACGTCGCCGGCACAGTCGCGCTCGACCGCTGGGGCGGCCGCGAACGCGTCGACCTCCGGGTGATCGACGCCGCTGCCGCGGACTGAGCCGGCGACCGTCGCCCAGCCTCGACGCGCTCTCCGCCGCCCGCTATAGAGGCCCGGCGCGGCGCCCATCGTCTAGCGGTCCAGGACGTTGCCCTTTCACGGCAAAAACACGGGTTCGAGTCCCGTTGGGCGCGCCACAAGTGGCCTGACCTATCCGGGAAACTACGGAGTTGCCCGGAGCTCTGCTCGGATTAAGATGCATATGCAATACCTCTTAATCCGAGGGGCTGAAATCATGGATGCCGCCTTGATGCCGATGCCGGCGACGATCGGCAGACAATCCGGCGCGCTCGCAGTCCCGCAGGCCGGTCTCCGGAAGGACGCTGCGACGGCCGAAGCAGTCAATTGCGGCCGCGTGGCCTTCACGATCATCGCGCTCTTCCGCGGTCACCCGCACATCAGCAACGTCCTCACGCACGTCGCCGGCGGGGATTGGCGGAAGGCGGAGCGGGCGATCGCGGCCATTCTCGATCCGGCGGCAAGGGCCGGCGCGCTGCCCGCGCTCGAACGCAACCTCGTCCGCCTCCTGCGGGCCGGACGCGGGACCACGGGGAGGCTGCTCAAGCCCTATTTCGAAGAACTGGCCGAGCGCGCCCTGGGCCCCGACGAAGCCGAGCGGCTCCTTGTCCATCTCGATCGCCTGCTCCTCGATCTCGACGGCGCGACCTGAGCATGCGGCCGACAACCGAGCGCCGTGAGAAAGGAAACGCCATGTCCGTCCCCATCCCGAATGCTGCCGACCCTGAGCGGCTCGAAGCCTTCGTCCGCGACGACTACGAGCGATGCCATCCGGACGACACGTTCGACGATCTCCGGCGACGGGCGCGATTTGCCAAGGAAGACAAGGGCCTGCTCGCCGATTGGATGGCCCTCGCCGAAACGCGGGCCCGTGACGAGGCGGCCAGCCAGCCGCTGCGGCCGGCCGCCTAGACGCCGGAGCTCGCACGGCTCATTGCGGCAGCCGCAAGCCGTTGTCCACGAGGACCCGCCAGACCTCGTCTGCCGAGCTGGCATATTTGAACAGATCGAGATCCGCGGGTTCGATCATGCGATCTTCGGCCAAGATCTGAAAGTCGATGACTTTGGACCAGTAGGACTCGTCGAAGCAGACGATGGGTATGGCAGGCATTTTTCCAGTCTGCCGCAGGGTCAGGATTTCGAAAAGCTCGTCGAACGTGCCGAAACCGCCGGGGAACACGACGAGCGCGGCCGCGCGCATCGCGAGATGCATCTTTCGCATCGCGAAGTAGTGGAACTGAAACGTCAGCTCCGGCGTGCTGAAGGCATTCGGTTCCTGCTCGACGGGGAGGCCGATATTGAAGCCGATCGACGGCGCCCCCACGTCGGCCGCACCTCGATTGGCCGCCTCCATGATCCCCGGGCCGCCGCCGGTTGCGATCACGTTGTGGCGCTTGCCGTCGACCGGCCTCAGGGCGCCTCCGCGTTGCGAGACGATGCGGCCGACCTGCCGCGCCTGGTCGTACCACCACGTCGAATCCCTGCTGGAGCTCGGTTGCTCCTGCCGCGATTTCGTCGGGCGCGGAGCGGACAGGCCGCTATCCTCCCCCGGCGCGACCCGCGCGCTGCCGAACACGACGACCGTGGAGACGACGCCCCATGCCCTTAAGAACTGCTCGGCCTTGTCGTATTCCAGAAGGAAACGCACCCCGCGCGTCGAGTCGCCCAGGATGTAGTCCTGATCGAGCGCCGCGAGGCGATAGGCGGAACTGCGATGTTGCCGATCGTCGTCTGGCATGGGGGTCCTGTCGAGTCGCAATGAGCTTGTGACGGGAGCGCTTAGAAACCGATCGGAGAGCTGCGGGAAGCCTTGCGCGAAGAATTCGTCCGGCCCCCCGACGCCAGCGAGGTCGGCGTCGCGGTCGAGAACCGCATCGTCACCCTGACGGGCCACGTCGGAAGCGACGCCCAAAAGCCGGCGGCCGAGCGCGTGTTCTATCGCAAGCGGCAGCACACGATGCCTGCCTCGCCATGCCGAGCCGTCAGGACGTTCGGCCATCGCTTGAACCCATGTCCTCGGGACGGGCCGGCGCCCTAAATACGTAGAACTACTTAGGGAATTTGCCCGACTTATCCAATTGAGCTGGCTCAATTATTTCAATCACGCCGCCAGGTAGCAAGGACGGGCGGGCGGCAGATCGCCGCCATGAAGAACACAAGATGGAGGGTGCCATGCGGCTCCCGAAAAATCGTAACGACCGCGCGCTGTTGGGTGTCCTCGGCGTCGTCGGAATTGCCACGGCCTCGTTCCTCGGCACGACGTTCCTCACGCCGAATTTCTCCGTCTCGTTCGGGCCGGAGGCGGCTGCGGCTACCTTCAGCGCTCCGGCGCAGCCGATCTATCATGCGCAGGTGGCGCACGGACCCGTTCCACTCGCCCAGGTCGCCACGAAGATGGCGAAAGGCGAGGGGCCGGTCGACATCGTGCGCGATCCGGCCGAAGTGCCGCCGCCGGTCGGCACGCGAGGGCCGGAGCGGGTCAAGGTCGAGCTCGACACGGTCGAGGTGACCGGCAAGCTCGCCGACGGCTCGACCTACCGCTACTGGACCTTCAACCGGAAGGTTCCCGGGCCGTTTCTCCGCGTGCGGGTCGGCGATACCGTCGAGGTGCATCTGCACAACGAGGCCGACAGCACGATGATGCACAATGTCGACATGCACGCCGTGACCGGACCCGGCGGCGGCGCGATCGCCACGGAAGCGGCTCCCGGCGCCAGCAAGGGCTTCGTGTTCACCGCGATCAAGCCCGGCCTCTACGTCTATCATTGCGCGGTGCCCATGGCGGCACAGCACATCGCGAACGGCATGTTCGGCATGATCCTGGTCGAGCCGGCGGGCGGCCTGCCCAAGGTCGATCATGAGTACTATGTGATGCAGAGCGAGATTTACACCGAGCAGAAGCTCGGGACTCAGGGCGCGCTGACCCAGAGCTACGAGAAGCTGCTCGACGAGAAGCCCGAGTATTTCGTCTTCAACGGCGCCGTCGGCGGGCTGACCACGGACAAGCCGCTGCACGCGAAGGTCGGCGAGACCGTCCGCATCTTCTTCGGCAACGCCGGGCCGAACCTGACCTCGTCCGTTCACATCATCGGGGAGATGTTCGACCACGTCTACATCGACGGCTCGCTCAGCTCCGCGCCGCTCCGCGACGTGCAGACGACATCCGTTCCTCCCGGCGGCGCGGCGATGGTGGATCTGAAGCTGGATGTGCCCGGGCAGTACATGCTGGTCGACCACGCGCTCAGCCGCGCCCAGCGTGGGCTCTCCGCCTACCTGGAGGTCACCGGACCGGCCAATCCCGATGTGTACGACGATGGCGGCGCCTGGAAGATGGCCGGCAACATGCGTCACTGAATCCGGGAGGAGAGGGCGGTCGCGACCGGCCGCCCGCTCCTCCGCTTGTCGAAGCCGCGGGAGATGGGTGATGCCCTACACGTCGAACGCCGAGCTGCCGCCGTCGGTGCGGGACCATCTGCCGGAGCACGCCCAGGACATCTATCGCAGCGCCTTCAACCATGCCTATGCCGCCCATGCCGGGGACCTGCGGCAGGAAGAGGCGGCGCATCGCATCGCCTGGGCGGCGGTCAAGCGTAGCTACGTCAAGATCGGCGACCGCTGGGTGAGCGCCGCGCCGGACGGCGACTGACCCGTTGGGCCGCCGCGCACGTTCCCGCTTTGCGTCGGCTCAACGCGCGACTTCCGCCCTTCCCCCCCATTCGGCCGACGGAGACGACCATGACCGATGCGAAAGAGCTTGCGCCGAGCTTTCGGCGCGTGAGCTTGCACCTCGCCCGCGCGAAGGATCACCCGGAAGGGGAGCCCGACGAGGGCTACGACCTACTCGTGCCGCTCGACGACACCGGGCACCTCGAAGCCGACACATGGAAGACCCACCAGGACCTCTGCCGGGTCCGGCATTTCAACCGGGACGGCGAGACCCGGATCGGTCGTCTGCGGCGCAAGCCGGGTGGCCAGTGGTACTTCGACTATGAGCAGGGCGAAAGCGACGACGAGATCGGATTTCGCTTCGGCGAGGAACGCTTCGTGACCGGCGAGTACGTCTCGATCAGGCGTCAGCACGACATGCTCACCTATCGGATCGTGCGCGTCGAAAAGCCTTGATCGTACGACGACCGCGGGCGCTGCCACGGTGGCGGCGTTGCTCGTTCCGCCGCGGCCTCAATGGCTAAGGAACGAGCAGCGGCGGGTCGTGTGCAGCAGATCGTGCGTGACGCCGCCGAGGGCCCATTCGCGCAGGCGGCTGTGGCCGTAGGCGCCGGCGACGATCAGGTCGGCGCCGTTTTCCCAGGCATAGGTGTCGAGCTGGCTGGCGGGCGGGCCATAGGCCGGCAGCACTACTGCGCGGGAGTCGACACCGCGGCGGCCGAGCCAGACCACGACCTGGCTGGCGCTTTCGCGCGTCCGTTCCGGCTCCTGCCACTCGTCGATCGCGGCGATGATGACCTCCTCGGCCTTGGCCAGCAGCGGCACCGCGTCGGCGACGGCGCGCCGCGCCTCGGGCGTGTCCTTCCAGCCGACCAGGACGCGGCGGCCCTCGAAGCGGTCGATCTCGGGCGGCACCACCAGGATCGGCCGTCCGGCGCGCAGCGTCAGCTCGTCGGCACCGAAGGCGGGTTCGTCGACGTCGTCGTTCCGCCGCGGTGCGCCGAGGACGAGGAGATCGGCGGCACGCGACTCGCGCGCAACGAAGGTCGTCGGGTCGCCGATCGCCTGCCGCCACTCGAGCGCACAGCCGCTGTCCTTCACCGCCGCGCGGAACCGCGCCTCCGCTTCGGCCAAGAGCTCTTCGGCTTCCTCCTCGTCGGCGAGGCGGAGGGCCGCCGGGACCGGCGCCCCGACATAGACGCGAAGGATCGGCTCGGCCGCGGCGATGCCGACGAGCCGGGCCCCGAAGCGGCGCGCCTGCTCGGCAGCGATCTTCAGCCGCGCATCGGCCGGCGCGCTCACGTCGACATGCACCATCACCGTTGCGTAGGACATGGTCCGCTCCTTTGGATGATGGCGGCCAGCCTGGCACCGCGGCGCGCCGGATCCTTGATCCCGATCAACGCCCTGCGCTTCGGACCTCCGGATCTTCCCTTAAGCAACCGACCGGAATTTCGTCCGCTGCGCCAGCCGCGTAAGTGGCAGGGCGTGCGCGGCCGCCTGGGCCGCATCGCCGCCCGCCCGACGAGACGCGACGGCACCTCTTGGGGAGATCGTCGCCATGCATGACACCACGCTGCAGCGCAGCCTGACCGTCTTTCTCCGGGTCGCGATCGGCTGGACCTTTCTTTATGCCGGCGTCACCCAGGTCTTCGATCCGTCATGGAGCGCCGCCGGCTTCCTGACGCACACCAAGACCTTCCATTTCCTCTTTGCCGGCTTCGCCGCGCCGGGCGTTCTTCCGGTGACGAACGTCCTCGTCTCCTGGGGCCATCTCCTGATCGGGCTGTCGCTCGTGTTCGGCGTTCTGACGCGGCTCGGCGGCACATTCGGTGCGCTGCTCATGCTGGTCTATTGGCTCGCCCACATGGACTTTCCCTATGTGGACTCGCCGCTCAACTTCCTGATCGACGATCATGTCGTCTACGCGGCCGCGCTGGTCTACCTGATGACCCGGCACGCCGGACAGATCGCGGGCCTCGATGGCTGGCTCGGCGGCCTCGCCTTCGTCCGCTCGCACCCAGCGCTGCGCCCCTTGGTGGCCTGAGCAGCTCGATCCCGACCCAAGCCGCGCCGGCGGCCCCGGCATCATGCACATCCCGAGGAGGAGAGCATGTCCTACGCGACGATGATGGTCCATCTCGGCATCGGCCAGACCAACGATTCCCGGCTCGCCATCGCCGGCGACCTCGCCAAGCGCTTCGGCGCCCATCTGATCGGCATCTCCGCGGCCGATCCGCTGCCGCCGATGTTCTTCGACGCGCCGATTCCGGGCGAGGTGATCGACGAGGACCGCAAGCAGCTCAACGAGGCGATGCGCGAGGCGCACGAGCGCTTCCTCACCGCCACGCGGTCCCTCGGCATCGGCACCGAATGGCGCCAGGAGCTTGGCAATCCGCTGGCGTTCGTGGCCCGCAACGCGCGCGCCGCCGACCTCGTCATCGCCGGCACCGAGCGCGAGGCGACCACGATGGACAACGCCCGCATCCTGAACGCGAGCGACCTCCTGATGGAGGTCGGCCGGCCGACGCTGCTGGTGCCGCCCGAAGCGGCGCGGCTCGACGCCGCGCGCATCCTGGTGGCCTGGAAGGACACGCGGGAATCGCGCCGCGCGGTGTGGGACGCGCTGCCGTTCCTGAAGCGGGCGGGGAGGGTGGTCGTCGCCGAGCTTGACGAGGCCGACGACGCCCACGCCGCCGAGGCGCGGGTCGCCGACGTTGTCGCCTGGCTCGGCCGTCACGGCATCGAGGCGATCGGCACGACGCCCCTTCCGCTCGGCGATGCCGCCGAGCAGATCGACGCCATCGCCCGCACCGAGAAGGCCGACCTCGTCGTCGCCGGCGCCTACGGCCACACCCGCTTCCGCGAGTGGATCCTCGGCGGCGTCACCCGCGACCGCATCCTCCATAGCGCCCTCCCATCGTTGATGGCGCACTGAACGGCGGTGGCCCGATGGTTGGCGAGGCGTTCTGGACCACGCCGACCGAAGACGTGCTGGCGCGGCTCGGCGCGCCGGCGGAGGGGCTTTCGAGCGCGGAGGCGGCGGCGCGGCTGGCGCGGGTCGGCGCCAATGTCGCGGTGGGCGCCATCCGCCGGACGTTCGGGGCACGGCTCGCCCGTCGCCTCGCCGAGCCGCTGGTCGCGATCCTCCTGATCGCGGCGTTCGTCGCCGGCGCGACTGGCGACTGGCAGAGCTGCCTCGTCATCGTCGCGATCGTATTGGTCTCGATCGGCCTCGACATTGCCCAGGAGCGGCGTGCGGAGGCTGCGGTCGATGCGCTGAAGCGCTCGGTCGCGGTCACCGCCCGGGTGCGGCGCGACGGCGCGGCGGCGGAAATCCCCGCCGCCGACATCGTGCCGGGCGACGTCGTCGAGTTGAGGGCTGGCGACCTCGTACCGGCAGACGGGCTGGTCCTGACGAGCCGCGGCGCCCTCGCCGACGAGGCGATCCTGACCGGAGAGCCCTACGGCGTCGAGAAGCGGCCGGGCGCCTGCGCGGCCACCGTGCCGAGCGATGCCTTCAACGCCCTCTTCGCCGGCACGAGCCTAGTTGGCGGCGAGGCGACGATGCTGGCGGTCGCGACCGGCCGCGCCACCCGCTTCGGCGCCATCGCCGCCTCGGTGCGCGAGAAGGCGGCGCCGACCGCGTTCGAGCGCGGGATCCACGCGCTCGGCATGCTGATCCTGCGGCTGACCGGCTTCCTCGTGCTGGCGGTGCTGATGACCCAGATGCTGCGCCATGGCCTCACGCTCGAGAGCTTCCTGTTCGCGGTGGCGCTGGCGGTCGGGCTGACGCCCGAGCTGCTGCCGATGATCATGACCGTGACGCTCTCGCGCGGCGCGGTGCGGATGGCCGGGCGGCGCGTCGTGGTGAAGCGCCTGTCGGCGATCCACGACCTCGGCGCGATGGACGTGCTCTGCACCGACAAGACCGGCACGCTCACCGAGGCGCGCATTGCCCTCGTCGGAAGCTTCGGCGCTGACGGCGCCGGGCGACCACGGGTGGCCGAGCTCGCCTGGCTCAACAGCCGCTACGCCAGCGCCATGCGGAGCAGCCTCGACGACGCCATTCTCGCCGGCGCCACGCCGCCGGACGGCGCCTGGTGCCGGATCGACGACGCGCCCTTCGACTTCGAGCGCCGCCGCGCTTCGGTGCTCGCCGGTTGCGGTGCGCGGCGTCTGATGATCGCCAAGGGCGCGCCTGAAGGCATGCTTGCGCTCTGTGCCCGGGTCGAAATGCAGGATGGCCGCATCGTGCCGCTCGATCCCGCGCTCGCCCGCAGCCTCGCGGCATTGTTCGACGCCAGGGGCCGCGACGGCTTCCGCCTGCTCGGGGTTGCCTGGAAGGAGATGCCGGCCGGCTGCGCCGCCATCGCTCCCGCCGACGAGACGGATCTTGTCTTCGCCGGCTGCGTCGCCTTCCTCGATCCGCCAAAGGCCTCGGCGGGCGCCGCCGTCGCCCGGCTCGCCGCGGTCGGCGTCCGCGTCAAGATCGTCTCGGGCGACGCCGAGCCGGTGGTCCGCCATCTCGTCGAGACGCTCGGCCTGCCGGCGCGGGGTGTGCTGAGAGGCGAGGAACTGGCGAGCCTCGGCGATGCCGCGCTCGCTGCCCGGGCCGAGGAGGCCGACCTCTTCGTCCGCATCGCGCCCGACCAGAAGAGCCGGATCGTCCGCGCGCTCCGCCGCCGCGGCCACACCGTCGGCTATCTCGGCGACGGCATCAACGACGCGCCGGCGATCCACGCCGCCGACGTCGGCCTCTCGGTCGACGGCGGCACCGACGTCGCCCGCGAGACCGCCGACATCATCCTGCTCGCGCCCGATCTCGGCGTCCTCGCCGACGGGGTCGCCGAGGGCCGGCGCACCGACGCCAACATCATGAAATACGTCCGCATGGGCACCAGCTCGAACTTCGGCAACATGCTGTCGATGGCCGCGGCCTCGCTGGTCCTGCCGTTCCTGCCGCTGGCGCCGCTGCAGATCCTCCTGAACAACCTCCTCTACGACCTTTCCGAGATCGGCATCCCCTTCGACGCCGCCGATGCCGAAGCCGTCGCCCGGCCGCACGGCTGGGACATGCGCGACGTGCTGCGCTTCACCTTGGTGATGGGTCCGCTCTCGTCGCTGTTCGACCTCGCGACCTTTGCGCTGCTCGGCCTCGTTTTCCATGCCGACGTTGCAAGCTTCCGCACCGCCTGGTTCGTCGAATCGATCGCGACCCAGATCCTCGTGATCTTCGTCATCCGTACCGCGCGGCCGGCGTGGAAGAGCCGGCCCCACCCGGTGCTCGCGGCGACCTCGCTCGGGGCGCTCGCGGTCGCGCTCGCCGTGGCGCTGACGCCCCTCGGCACCCTTTTCGGCTTCGCCGCCGTGCCGCTACCCATGCTCGGCGCCATTGCCGGGCTGACCGTCCTCTACCTTGTCGCGGCCGAGGGCCTGAAGCGCATCGCCATCCCGGCGCCCGGCCGCCTCCGGAAAACCCCGTAAGGGAAGACCCCGAATTTCGGGGCACCGCCACCGGCGCTACCCATGGGCATCGACCGAGCCGAGGAGACCGACCGATGCTCTCGACCCAGATCATTCCGCATCCGTCCGCCGACCCCGACCGACGGATCGCCGTGGTGGCTGGCGCGCTGCAGACGACGCTGGAGATCGCCGGCGCCATCGCGATCCCCGCAATGAAGATGTCCTTTGGCCGCAACGAGGAGATCTTCGGCGAGGAGGAGCCAGCCGACTTCGTCTACAAGGTGACCTCGGGCGTGGTGCGGACCTTCCGCATCCTCGGCGACGGCCGCCGCCAGATTGCCTGCTTCTACTTTGCCGGGGACCTGTTCGGCCTGGACGGCGGCGATGCCCATTCGAGCTCCGCCGAGGCGGTGACCGACTGCGAGATCGCGCTGGTGCGGCGCTCGCAGGTGGAGCGGGCGGCCAGCCAGAACCCGGTGGTGGCGCATGCGCTGTGGCGCCTGGCGGCCGATGGCCTTCGCCGCGCCGAGGAGCATGTCATGCTGCTCGGGCGGCGCAGCGCCGGGGAGCGCGTCGGCGCCTTCCTGCTGGAGATGGCGGCGCGCGAGCAGGGCGGCGAGGCGATCGACCTCGCGATGTCGCGCACCGACATCGCCGACTATCTCGGCCTGACCATCGAGACCGTCTCGCGCGCGCTGAGCGAGATGGAGCGCCGCCGGATGATCGCGCTACCGAGCGCGCGGCACGTCGTCCTGCGCGACCGCCACGCCTTCGCCGACGCCGCCTGACGCCCGCCACACCGGTGATCGAGCATAAGAACCGGATGAGGAACGAGGCCATGCTGAACAGCAACATGCTGACCGACAAGGTGATCGTCGTCACCGGCGCGGCGGGCGAGATCGGTGCCGCGACGGTTCGGCTGATGATCGCCCGCGGCGCCGGCGTCGTCGCCGTCGACCGCAAGGGCGCGAACTTCGATGCCCTGCGGGCGGGCGTCGCCGCGGCGGATCGGCTCGCGATCGTCGAGGCGGACGTGACCGACGAGGCCGCGGTCGCGGGCTATGCCCGCGCCGCGAAGGACAGGTTCGGGCGGATCGACGCTTTCTTCAACAACGCCGGCATCGAGGGCGTGGTCGCGCCGATCCCGGACTATCCGCTCGACGTGTTTCAGAAGGTGATCGCGGTCAACGTCGTTGGCGTCTTCCTCGGGATGAAGCACGTCATCCCGGTCATGGCGGAGCGCGGCCACGGCAGCATCGTCAACATGTCGAGCGTGGCAGGGCTGATCGGATCGCCCGGCATGGCCGCCTATATCGCCAGCAAGCACGCGGTGGTCGGCCTGACGCGGACGGCGGCGCTGGAATGGGCGCCGAAGGGCCTCAGGGTGAACTGCGTCAATCCCGGCCCGATCGAGAGCCGTATGATGGCCTCGCTGGAGGAGGGCGCGATGCCCGGCCAGGCGGCCAAGGCGCACGAGGCCTTCGCGCATGGCGTCGCCGCCGGCCGCTACGGCCGCGCCGAGGAGGTGGCGACGCTGGTGGCGTTCCTGTGCTCCGACGATTCCGCCTACATCAACGGCGCGATCCACGCCGTCGATGGCGGCATGACGGCGGCATGAACGCCAGGCGCTTGATCCAGATCATCGCCCGGCGGGCGGCCCGATGAAATGCTGTTGGGCATTGGGGGGCTGTTTGGCATGGCACAGGAGGCCATCATGGACGACAAGCAGCTTCGACAGGATGTGGTCGACGAGCTGGAATGGGAGCCGAGCATCGACGCGGCCGACATCGGCGTCGCGGTCGAGAACGGCGTGGTGACGCTGAGCGGCCACGTCGGCAGCTATGCCGAGAAGGCGACGGCCGAGCGGGTGGCGAAGCGGGTCCGCGGCGTTCGCGGCATCGCCCAGGAGATCGAGGTGCGCAGCCCCTACGCCAAGACCAATGCCGACGACGAGATTGCCAAGCGCGCGGTCGATGTGATCGGCTGGGACACGCTGCTGCCGAAGAACGCCATCCAGGTGAAGGTGGAGGGCGGCTGGCTGACGCTCTCCGGCACGGTCGAGTGGCAGTATCAGCGCACCGCGGCCGAGGAGAACGTGCGCAAGCTGAGCGGCGTCCTCGGCGTGACCAACCTGATTGCGATCAAGCCGCGTCCGCAGGTGCCGGACATCAAGAAGCGCATCGAGGATGCGCTGAAGCGCAATGCCGAGATCGAGGCTGGCGGCATCCGGATCAACGTCGCCGGCGACAAGGTAACGCTGGAAGGCAAGGTGCGGGCCTGGCACGAACGCGAGATGCTGGAGACGGCAGTCTGGGCCGCGCCGGGTGTCGGCCAGGTGATCGACCGGGTGACGGTCGGCTGACGACGGGCACGACGGCTGGGCGGCGTGGGATGACCATGCCGCCCGGCGTTCTTGCGTCGCGCCGGCGGCTCCGGATGTCCGATGGACGCGTTGATGCCCCGCGGAGCAGCCGATGCCTGATGCGGTCCTTGCCCTGAATGCCGGCTCGTCGAGCCTCAAGTTTGCGCTGTTCGAGGCCGCGGCTGACGGTCCGAAGTGCATCCTGAGCGGCAAGATCGATGGCATCGGCAGGGAAGGCGGTCCGCATGCCGTTGCGCGCAATGCCGCCGGCGAGGTGCGGTGGGAGAAGCGTTGGCCCGCCGCGCGGGAACTGGACCAGGATGCCATGCTCGGCCCGGTGCTCGACTTCGTCGCCAGTCATCTCGGCGAGGAGGGGCTCGCCGCCATCGGCCATCGCATCGTTCACGGTGGGACGAATTTCGTCGCCCCGGCGCTGCTCGATGCCGGCACGATGGCGAAGCTCGATGCACTGTGCCCGCTCGCGCCGCTGCATCAGCCGCACAATCTCGCGGCGGTGAAAGCGGTCGCGGCGATGCGGCCCGGCCTGCCTCAGGTCGGCTGCTTCGACACCGCCTTTCATGCGGGGCAGGACGCGACCGTCACCCGTATCGCGCTGCCGCGCGACCTGGCCGAGGAGGCGGGCCTGCGCCGCTACGGCTTTCACGGCCTGTCCTACGACTACATTGCCGGCCGCCTGCGGGAACTCGACGCCGCAGCCGGCACCAGCCGTGTGATCGTCGCTCATCTCGGCGCCGGCGCGAGCCTCTGCGCGCTCCGCGACGGGAACAGCGTCGAGACCACCATGGGATTTTCCGTGCTCGACGGTCTCGTCATGGCGACGCGGCCGGGCGCGCTCGACCCCGGCGTCGTGCTCTATCTCGCCCGCGAGAAGGGCATGGCGGTCGCCGACATCGAGGACATGCTTTACCACCGCTCCGGCCTCCTCGGCGTCTCCGGCATCACCGGCGACATGAAGGCGCTCCTCGCGAGCGGCGAGCCGCACGCGAAAGAGGCGATCGACCTCTATGTCTGGCGCATCGCCCGCGAGAGCGCGGCGCTCGCCGGCACGCTCGGTGGGCTCGACGCCTTCGTCTTCACCGCCGGCGTCGGCGAGAACGCGCCCTCGATCCGTCGCGCGGTCGCGGCTCGGCTGGCCTGGCTGGGCGTCGCGCTGGACGAGGCGGCGAACGCAGCCGGCCGGCTCTGCATCAGCCAGCCGTCGAGCCGCGTTTCAGTGTGGGCGATCCCGACCGACGAGGAGCTGGTGATCGCCCGCGGCACGCTCGCCTGCCTCGCCCGGCAGGCGGCCTAGCCGGACAGGAGGAGGCCATGGACCCATCGCCGCTCGCCGATGCCGATCTCGCCAAGCTCGACGCCTATTGGCGCGCTGCCAACTATCTCTCGGTCGGCCAGATCTATCTGCTCGACAACCCGCTGCTGCGCGAGCCGCTGAAGGCCGAGCACATCAAGCCGCGCCTTCTCGGCCATTGGGGCACGACGCCGGGGCTGAACTTCGTCTACGTCCACCTCAACCGGGCGATCAAAGCTCGCGACCTCGACGTGATCTATGTCTGCGGCCCCGGCCACGGCGGCCCGGGCATGGTCGCCAACACCTATCTCGAAGGCACCTACAGCGAGATCTATCCCGACATCTCGCGGGACGAGGAGGGGCTGCGGAAGCTGTTCCGCCAGTTCTCGTTCCCCGGCGGCATTCCGAGCCATGCCGCGCCGGAGACGCCGGGCTCGATCCACGAGGGCGGCGAGCTCGGCTATGCGCTCGCCCATGCCTACGGCGCTGCCTTCGACAATCCGGATCTGATCGTCGCCTGCGTCGTCGGCGACGGCGAGGCCGAGACCGGGCCGCTCGCGACCTCGTGGCACGGCAACAAGTTCCTCGACCCGAAGGGCGACGGCGCCGTCCTGCCGATCCTCCACCTCAACGGCTACAAGATCGCCAACCCGACGATCCTCGGCCGCCTGTCCGACACCGAGCTGACGGCACTCTTCACGGGCTACGGCTATGCGCCGCATTTCGTCGAAGGCTCCGATCCGCCCGCCGTCCACCGCCAGATGGCCGCGACGCTCGACAAGGTGCTCGACGAGATCGGGGCGATCCAGCGCGGGGCCCGATCTGGCAGCGGCGCCGGACGCCCGCGCTGGCCGATGATCGTGCTGCGGACGCCCAAGGGCTGGACCGGGCCGAAGGAGGTGGACGGCCTCAAGGTCGAGGGCTTCTGGCGTGCCCACCAGGTGCCGCTGCCGAACGTGCGGGAGAACCCGGCCCATCTCGCCCAGCTCGAAGCCTGGATGCGGAGCTACAAGCCGGCGGAGCTGTTCGACGACAAGGGCCGCTTCGACCCGGCGCTCGCCGTGCTCGCGCCCGACGGCACGCGTCGCATGGGCGCGAATCCGCACGCCAATGGCGGCCTTCTGAGGCGCGAGCTCCGGCTGCCCGATTTCCGCGCCTACGCCGTCGAGGTGCCGAGGCCGGGCGTCTCGATGGGTGAGGCGACGCGCGTGCTCGGCACCTATCTGCGCGACGTGATCTGCGACAACGCGGCGGCGAAGAACTTCCGCCTGATGGGGCCGGACGAGACCTCGTCCAACCGGCTCGACGCGGTGTTCGAGGCGACCGAGCGGGTGTGGGAAGAGGACACGATCCCCGAGGACGTTCACCTCGCCCGCGAGGGCCGGGTAATGGAGGTGCTGAGCGAGCATCTCTGCCAGGGCTGGCTCGAAGGCTATCTCCTGACGGGGCGGCACGGCTTCTTCGCCTGCTACGAGGCGTTCATCCACATCGTCGATTCGATGGTGAACCAGCACGCCAAATGGCTGAAGGTCTCGCGCGAGCTGGCGTGGCGGCGGCCGATCTCCTCGCTCAACTACCTCCTCACCTCCCATGTCTGGCGGCAGGACCACAACGGCTTCAGCCACCAGGACCCTGGCTTCCTCGACTACGTCACCAACAAGAAGGCCGACACCGTCCGCGTCTACCTGCCGCCGGACGCCAACACCCTGCTCTGGGTCGCTGATCACTGCCTGCGGACCTGGGACCGCATCAATGTCATCGTCGCCGGCAAGCAGCCGGCGCCGCAATGGCTGGCGATGGACCAGGCGGTCGCCCATTGCCGCGCCGGCATCGGGCTGTGGGACTGGGCGAGCAACGACCAGGGCAGCGAGCCGGATGTCGTGATGGCGTGCGCCGGCGACGTGCCGACGCTGGAGACGCTGGCCGCCGTCGATCTCCTGCGTCGGCACGTGCCGCAGCTCCGCATCCGGGTCGTCAACGTCGTCGACTTGATGGCGCTGCAATCGCCGAGCCAGCATCCCCACGGCATGGCCGATGCCGAGTTCGACGCGCTCTTCACGACCACCAAGCCGGTGATCTTCGCCTTCCACGGCTACCCGACGCTGATCCACCGCCTGACCTATCGGCGCGCCGGCCACGACAATTTCCATGTCCACGGCTATCAGGAGGAGGGCACCACGACGACGCCGTTCGATATGGTCGTGCTGAACCGGCTCGACCGCTATCACTTGGCTGGCGCCGTGCTCGACGTCGTGCCGGGCCTCGGCTCGCCGGCCGCTTATTTCCGCCAGTTCCTGCGCGACCGGCTGAACGCCCACCACGACTATGTCCGCGCCCACGGCGAGGACATGCCCGAGGTTGCCGAATGGCGCTGGGCGCCGCCGCCGGCGGACGGCTGACTAGGCCGGGCTCTTGTCGGAAGGGGCGGTCTCGACGGTCAGCGCCATGCGGACCAGCTCCGACAGGCTGGCGGCCTGCATCTTGGTCATGACGTTGGCACGATAGACCTCGACCGTGCGCGGGCTGATGCCGAGGTCGTAGGCGATGACCTTGTTGGCCCGGCCCGCGACCAGCCCGTCGAGCACCTGGCGCTCCCGCTGCGACAGCGCATCGAGCCGGGCGGCGATGGCCTGGCGTTCGGCCGAGCGCTCCTCGTGGGCGACGCCCCGGCCGAAGGCCGAGCGCACGGCGCCGAGCAGCACCTCGTCGTCGAACGGTTTCTCGATGAAGTCCGCGGCACCTGCCTTCATCGCCTCCACCGCGAGGGCGACGTCGCCGTGGCCGGTGATGACGATGACGGGCAACGTCGTCCCGCGCTCGTGGAGATGACGCAGCAGCTCGATGCCGCTCATCCCCGGCATCCGTACGTCCGTGACGACGCAACCGGCCTTCAGGCCGGGCAGGGCGGCAAGGAAGGCGGTCGCCGACGCATAGGTGCAGGCCGTGAGGCCCGCCGTCCCGAGCAGAAACGCGAGCGAGTCGCGCATGGCGTCGTCGTCGTCGATGACGTGGACCACCGCCTCGCTCATAGCACCGCCTCCGCTACGGCCGCCGGCAGCGTCAGGTGGAACACCGTGCCGCCGCCGGGATTCGGCTCGGCCCAGATGCGGCCGCCATGCGCCTCGACGATGCTGCGGGAGATCGACAGCCCGATGCCCATGCCCTGCGGCTTGGTGGTGACGAAGGGCTGGAAGAGCTGTGTCTGCATCTTTTCGTCGAGCCCGCCGCCGGTGTCGGCGACGCTGATCGTGACCATGTCATCCGCCTGCGGCGCCGACGCCACGGTGAGCTCGCGGCGTGGCTCCGCCTCCATCGCCTCGATGGCGTTGCGCATCAGATTTATCAGAACCTGCTGGACCTGCACCTTGTCCACCAGGACAAGGTCGGTTCGCTGGTCAAGCTCGAAGCGGACGCGCACCCCCGCCTCCTTGGCGCCGACCAGCGCCAGCGCGCTCGCTTCCTCGATCAGCTTCGACAGGCTCTCGACCCGGTGCTCGCTCTCGCCGCGGGCGACGAAGGAGCGCAGCCGGCGGATGATCTCGCCGGCGCGGAGCGCCTGTTGCGCCGCCTTGTCGAGCGCTTCGTCGAGGCTACCGAGCCGGGTGTCCGCGGTGACGACCCCGGCGAGCAGCCGCCGCGAGCCTTTGAGGTAGTTGGCGATCGCCGAGAGCGGCTGGTTCAGCTCGTGGGCCAGCGCCGAGGCCATCTCGCCGAGCGCGGTCAGGCGCGAGATGTGGACCAATTCGGACTGGAGTTCCTGCAGCCGCGCCTCCGTCTCCTGCCGCTCGGTCAGGTCGCGCACGAATCCGGTGAAAAAGCGATGGTCGCGCGAGGAGACCTCGCCAACCGACAGTTCCATCGGAAAGGTCGAGCCGTCCTTGCGCTCGCCGACGACGACGCGGCCGATGCCGATGATCCGGCGCTCGCCGGTGGCGCGATAGCGATCGAGATAGCCGTCGTGGCTTTCGCGGTAGGGCGAGGGCATGAGCATGCTGACATTGTGTCCGATGGTCTCCGCCGCGGTCCAGCCGAACAGGCTTTCGGCCGCGGCGCTGAAGGAGGTCATGACGCCGCGTTCGTCGATGACGATCATGGCATCGGGCACCGTTTCCAGGATCGAGTTGAGATGGGCCTCGCGCTCCCGAAGATCGAGCGCGACCGCGGCCGCGCGCCGCCGCGTCCGCCGGAGCCATTCGCCGCGAACGACGATTCCCGCGCTGATGACGACGAAAGCGACCATGGTGACGATGTCGCCCGCGTCCAGGTCCTGTGGCGCGGTCAGCGTGCTCCAGCCGAGGAGCGACAAGGCGGTGGCGAGAGCGCCCGGGCCGAGGCCGCCGACGGTCGAGCCGACGAGCACGGCGGGGATATAGAAGATGAAGGGCGAGGCGCCGAGGAGGAGTGGCTCCAGCCCGAGCCGGACGCCGAACGCGATGACGGCCGCGAGCGCCGCGGCGGCATAGGCCACCCAGAGCGGCAGCTCCCCGGCCGCGCCGGGTGCGTCCCTCATGCCTGCGTCCATCCGGCCCGATCCAGCCCGCCTCGCCAAGATGCGATTCGTCATCCTTTGTTCTGGAGGTGGCAAGCCCTCAGGCGCGGCTGGCGATCTCCTCGCCGATCGCGCGGGCAAGGTTTTCGCCGAACAGCGGCTTTTCGACGATGCGCACCCCGAGTCCTGCCGCCCGCCGCCGGAGCAATGCGCTCGGATGGGTGGTGATGAGGATGGCCGGGCTGGTCACGCCGCGCCGGCGCAGCGCCTCGAGGAGATCGATGCCGTTCATGCCCGGCAGCAGATAGTCGAGCACCAGGCAGGCGGCCTCGGGCGCCGGGCTGGTTTCGGCGAGAAGCGTCTCGCCGGAGTTATAGGCCCGCACCGTGTAGCCATCGATCTCCAGCGCGAAGCGGAGCGCGCCGAGCAGATCCGTATCGTCATCGACGACGCAGACCACCGGCGGAGCCGCGGCCGGCCCGCGAGGATCCTCAGGGGCATGCGTTCGAGTCATGTTTCCAATGGACGCCGGAGAGAAGGCGGCGACCTTGATTCACGTCAAAGCGGGGACGGCCTTTCACGGCTCGATCCCGCGTCGTCGCGCACTCCTCGGGAAAGGTTCAGGAAATTGCAGGAGCCTCACCGATCGGGCGCATCTCGCTGGATGTGCCACCGCCGGCCGCCGGCGATTATGCGTCTTACCGTCCTCGATCGGCTCTGAGGCGCGCCGTGGCCGCTCCGCAGCCCACCACGATCGTTCTCGACGACGGCGACAGCGTGCCCGGCCTGTGGCTGCGGGCCGAGGGCGAGACGGCGTGCCTCGTGCTCGCGCATGGCGCCGGCGCCGGCATGGCGCATCGCTCGATGAGCGGCCTCGCCGAGGGTCTGGCCGAGCGCCGCATCAGCACGCTGCGCTACGACTTTCCGTTCGCGGCGCGCGGCGCGCGGCGGCCGGACTCGCCCATGGTCGCGCATCGCGCCGTACGGGCTGCGGCCCGGCTGGCGCGGCGCGAGGTGGCGTCGCTCCTGCTGTTCGCCGGCGGACGATCCTATGGCGGGCGCATGACCTCGCAGGCGCAGGCGGCGGCCCCGCTGGAAGGCGTGCGCGGGCTGGCGTTCTTCGCGTTCCCGCTTCATCCGGCCGGCAATCCCTCCGTCGGCCGCGCCGACCATCTGGCGAAGGTGGACATC
>DASZVN010000064.1:0-25818 GCA_035547055.1 Hyphomicrobiales bacterium | reverse complement strand
GAGCGCGGCGGCGTCCTGTGGACCTATATGGGCCTGCCGGAGCACCAGCCGCCGCTGCCGGAATTCGAGTTCGCGATGGTTCCGGACGCGAACCGCTTCGTCTCGAAGCGCCTGCAGGAGTGCAACTGGCTGCAGGCGATGGAGGGCGGCATCGATTCGAGCCACGTCTCGTGGCTGCACCGCGACGGCCTCGCCTCCGACCCGCTGTTCAAGGGCGCCCGCGGCAACGCCTACAACATGGGCGACATGCGCCCGGTGTTCGAAGTCGTGGAGCACGCCGCCGGCCTTTACATCGGCGCCCGGCGCAACGCCGAGGAGGGACATTATTACTGGCGCATCACCCCCTGGGTGATGCCGTCCTTCACGATGATCCCGCCGCGCGGCAATCACTCGGTGCATGGCCATTTCTGGATCCCGATCGACGACGAGAACTGCTGGACCTGGAGCTTCGACTACCACCCGACGCGGGCACTGACCGCGACCGAAATCCAGGCGATGCGCGACGGCAAGGGCGTCCACGTCGCCTATCTGCCAGGCACCTTTCGGCCGGCCGCCAACAAGGACAACGACTACCTGATGGACCGTGTCGCCCAGCGCGCCGGCCGGACCTATAGCGGCGTCGCCGGCATCGCCATGCAGGACGCCTCACTCCAGGAAAGCATGGGAAGGGTCGCCGACCGCACGCGCGAGCACCTGGTCGCCACCGACGCCGGCATCGCCATGGCGCGGCGGCGCCTGATCCGGGCGGCGCGAGCGCTGGCCGAGACCGGCACCGCCCCGCCCGGCACCGACCCCAAGGAGCAGCGCGTCCGCTCCGTCGCGATCGTGCTTCCCGCCGACCAGCCCTTCGTCGAAGGCGCCCGCGACGCCCTCGTCGCGGCGGAGGGCAAGGCCCCCGCCTCGGTGTGAGGCGGGGAGGAGCGACTCTCTAAACTAGTTCGTGCTGCCCGCGGCCTTCTCGACGAAGCGCTGGTCGATCAGCGACGCCACGTCGAGCGCCTTCACTTTCGGGTCGCCCGCGCCGAGGGCGTCCTTGGCCGCCTGGAGCTGATCCGCCTTCGTCAGCGGAACCGTTGGAGCCACGTTGTTCGCATAGAAATCATAGGTGAAATCGAGGATGGCCTGGTCCGTCAGGCCCATGTATTTCTTCATGATGCTTTCGGTATAGGCCTTGTCCGTCTTCTCGCGCTTGAGGCCCTCGACGATCGCGTTCACGACGCCCTGGATGACCTCGCCGTGCGCTTCGATATAAGGCGCCAGCGCGGCGACGCCGGTATTCACCGCCGGGATCTTCTTTTCCGCGAGGTCGACCAGCTTCACGAAGCCGTGCCGCTTGAACTCGTAGGTCGCCGGCGGATGGGACGCCGCGGCGACGATGCTGCCGGCCAAGAGCGCGCTGTCGACGTTGGAGACCTTGCCGAGCGCGGTCATGGCGACATCCGAGGTGGAGAGACCAAGCTGCTTCAGCGACAGCACCGTCGCGGCGTAGACCGAGCCGCTGCGCGTGGTGATGCCGACCCGCTGGCCTTTGAGCGTCGCTGCGGTGGCATGCCGGGGATTGGCCCAGAACTGGAAAGTATAGACCGGCGAGAGCGTCGCGACATATTTGAGATTCGCCCCCTCCGCCGCGGCGGAAACGCCGTCCGAGCCGCCGATCGCCGCAACCTGGACCTGGCCGGAGAGCAAGGCCGGGATACCCTGTCGCGAGGGCAGGAAGATCAGTTTCGGGTCGAGGCCCTCCTTCTTGAAATATCCGGCCTCGTAGGCGATCCACAGCGGCAGCTCGTCGCCGACCTTCTGGCTGTAGGAGATGGTCAACGGCGTCGGGGCGCCCGCCGCCTGCGAGGCGCCGGGGGCGAAGGGCAGCGTCAGGCAGGCCGCCAGGGCGACGCAAGCAGGGCGCGCCGGCAACAGGCCCCGAGATTTCATCCAATATTTCATGCAACCCTCCCGGTGATTATGGCTTCTCGCTGAGAGCCCGCGAAGATCTCGGGCCTGATCGGCAGATCGAACGCCTTAGCGCAACCAACCGGGTGGGACAACGGCACCACCGCGCGCGTCACGCGCGCCAGGCATCGAAATGGCGTTCGACGCTCCTGACCGCCGCCGTCAGGATGACGCCGGCCGCAGCGAAGATGATGAGGCCGGCGAAAACCTTGGCCGTCTGGAACTGCTCGCCGGCATTCTCGATCAGCATGCCGATCCCGTTCTGGGCGCCGAGCAGCTCGGCGACGAACACCCCGATCAGCGCCTGTCCGACCGCGAGCCGAAGGCCGCCCAGAATGAACGGAACGGTTCCCGGCAACGCGATCGTCCGGAAGATCTTGAGGTCGCCGGCGCCGAAGCATCGCGCCACGCGCACGAGGTTGGAATCGAGGCTCCGCATGCCGCTGCTCGTGTTGAGCACGACGGGAAACACCGCCATCAGGAACACCAGCGCGATCTTCGACCCCAGGCCGATCCCGAGCCACACGATGAGAAGCGGGCCGAGCGCGATGCGCGGGATCGCGTAGAGAAGGTTGATGGACGGGTCGAGGAGATAGCCGAGCCGGGTGTACCAGCCGATGGCGAGGCCGAGCGGAATGCCGATGGCGGCGGCAAGGACGAAGCCGTAGAGCAGTTCCTGTCCGCTCGCGGCGAAGTCGGCCCAGATCTGGGGCGAGGAGAAGATCTCGCGAAAGGCGGCGACGACGCCCCAGGGCGACGGCAGCAGGATGGGCGGCTGCAAGCCGAGCGCCGTCACCACCACCCACAGGACGAACAATCCGGCGATGAAGAGGCTGCCCAGCAGGACGCGCTGGGTGGAATCCGGAACCCGCAAGCGCCGTCCTGTCCGTCTGGCCGATGATACCACCGTACCTTCGTTGGGCTCCTGCGTGGGTTCCTCTCGCCGGATCGCCGTCGCCATGCGCGCTTCCTCACTTCGGCTGCGGGATTTCGGCCCTCAGCGGCTTTCCGCCTGCGCGGAGCCGAGCGCCGCCGCAATCTCCTTGACGTAGGTCAGAAACTCGGGCTTGAGCCGCGCCTGCGCGCGCGGTTCGGGAAGACTGATCGCGACCTCCTTCACGATGCGGGCAGGCCGCTTGCTGAACACGCAGACTCGATCCGCGAGGAACACCGCCTCGCCGATGTCGTGCGTCACGAACAGCGCGGTGACGTTGGCCCGCCGGCAGATGCCGAGGAGCTCGACCTGGAGGGTCTCGCGGGTCTGGGCGTCGACGGAGGCGAACGGCTCATCGAGGAGCAGCAACTCGGGCTCGACCGCCAGCGCCCTCGCCAGGTTGACGCGCTGCTGCATGCCCCCGGAGAGCTGGTGCGGATAGGTGCGGCCGAACTCGGCGAGCCCGACCAGCCCGAGCAGCTCGCGGGCGCGGGCGGCGGCGTCCTTCCGGCGCATCCGGCCGGACATTTCCAGGCCGTAGGTCACGTTGCGGAGGACATTGCGCCACGGCAGCAGGCCCGGCTGCTGGAAGACCATGGCCCGGTCCGGGCCCGGCCGGGCGATCGGCTTGCCCTTGAGCGTGAGCTCGCCCGACGAGACCGGCAGGAAGCCGGCGACCGCGTTGAGGAAGGTGGTCTTGCCGCAGCCGGACGGGCCCACGACGCAGAGCATCTCGCCGCGCCGCACCGTGAGGTCGACCCGGTCGACCGCCAGCACGGCATCGGCCTGGCCGGCCGCGGCATAGCCGATCCGGACGTCCCTGGCCCGGAGATAGGAATCGGCGTCGGCCGCCGCCGGCGCCTGCTCCATGGCCTCGCGCGACCGCGTTATCGATGCGGGCGCCATGGCCGATTTCTCGTCTGGTCAGCGTCCGACATCTCTCTGCCAGATCCATCCTCGCGGCGGGCCACGAGCAGCATCCGTCATAATGCTATGGGCTCGCCGGGATGAACAGCCGCGTGCAGAGGGGCGGTCTTTTCGACAGCCCCGTGCGCGCAACGTCTCTGGCGGAATGCCGCCGAGCCTCCTCCTCGATGGGCACGCAAGACACGCCCGTTCCGGCCCCGCTGGCTGAACCTGCGCGAGCCGGTCCGGCGGACTTTCCGCCAATGCGCCGAGGGACTGAGGGCCGGTTTAGTCGGACGCGGCCGCGTAGGCGACGTTCAGCCCGCCGTAGCGGCGCACGCGGACGTTGGCCTGCTCGGCATGGCCGAGGAAGCCCTCCAGCACGCAGAGCCGCGAACAGCGCCGCCCGACTTCTGCCGAGGCCTCGTCCGTCATGACCTTCTGGTAGGTGCAGGTCTTCATGAACTTGCCCACCCAGAGACCGCCGGTGTAGCGCGCGGCACGGCCGGTCGGCAGCGTATGGTTGGTGCCGATCACCTTGTCGCCATAGGCCACGTTGGTGCGGGGGCCGAGGAACAGCGCGCCGTAGTTGGTCATCCGCTCCAGGAAGAAATCGGGGTCGCGCGTCATGACCTGGACGTGCTCCGAGGCGATCCGGTCGGCTTCCTCGACCATCTCGGCATCGCTGTCGCAGACGAGCACCGCGCCGAAGTCGTTCCACGACTTGCGGGCGATTTCGGCAGTGGGCAGGATCGTCAGCAGCCGTTCGACCTCGGCCATCGTCTCGCGGGCGAGCTTCTCCGAGGTGGTCAGCAGGATGGCGGGCGACGTCGGCCCGTGCTCGGCCTGGCCGAGCAGGTCGGTGGCGCACATCTCCGCATCGACGCTGTCGTCGGCGATGACCAGGGTCTCGGTCGGGCCGGCGAGGAGATCGATGCCGACGCGGCCGAAAAGCTGCCGCTTCGCCTCCGCCACATAGGCATTGCCGGGCCCGACGATCATGTCGACCGGGGCGATGGTCTCGGTGCCGAGGGCCATCGCGGCGACCGCCTGAACGCCGCCGAGCGCATAGATCTCGTGGGCGCCGCCGAGATGCATCGCGGCGACGATGGCCGGGTTCGGTGCGCCGCGGAACGGCGGGGCGAAGGCGATGATGCGCTGGACGCCGGCGACCTGGGCGGTCACGACCGACATGTGCGCCGAGGCGACCATCGGATAGCGTCCGCCCGGCACGTAGCACCCGACCGCGTTGATGGGCAGGTTCTTGTGGCCGAGGATGACGCCGGGAAGGGTCTCGACCTCGAGATCCCGCAGACATTCCTTCTGCTTCCTGGCGAAGTTGCGGACCTGGTCCTGGGCGAAGCGGATGTCGTCGAGCTCTCGCGGCGACAGCTTGGCGACGGCAGCCGCGATCTCCTCCTGAGAGAGGCGGAAGCTCGGCGGTGTCCAGGAATCGAAGCGCTCCGACAAGTCGCGGACGGCAGCGTCGCCGCGCTGCTCGACCTCACGGAGAATTCCCTCGACGGTCTCGCGCACCTCGGCGCTGGCCGCCGCGACGGTGCCGGCCTTTGCTGCAGCCTTGATCGTTTTCATCCGACTGTCCTCGTCTTGCGTCAGTATTCGTTCAGCCGGCGATGCACGGCGTCCTCTCCCGGCCCGGAGCCGGCGAGATCGAGCGTTTCGCACGGTCGCGGCGCGGCTATTGCGGCTCGCGGTCGACGCGGCGGTGGATCACCATCTCGTAGGTGAACTGGTCGGCGCGGTGCCAGTTGATGGACGCGATCAGGATGCCGCCCCGCGCGACGTAGCGGCGCAGGAGCTGGAGCGACGTGCTGCCCTCCGGCATGCCGAAGGCATTGGCGACGTGGCGCGGCATTCCAAGCGCCCTGATCTCCTGCGTCACCTCGTCGATGGTCCGTCCGGATGCCTTCTCCAGCACCGAGTAGAACGGCACTTCGAGGTCCACGAACGTGTCGACGATCGCCTTGAATTCAGTGGGGATGTAGGACTCGATATAGGCGATCGGGGTGCCGCCGCGTTCCGTCCAGCGTACCCCCTGAACCTGCAGCCATTCCTCGCCTTCGCAGGCGCCGATGCGATCCGCCACGCCCGCCTCGAGCTGGACCGTCGAGATCGTATGGAGCGCGTAGTAGGTGTTGCGCGAATTGGCGAACAGGTCGTCCAGCTTGGTGAAGGACTGGACATAGTTCGCCGCCGGCGCAGCGGAGATCACGACGGTGCCCGCGCCTTGCCGCCGCCGCACCAGGCGGCGCTCGACCAGGAGGCGAAGCGCCTCGCGCACGGTGTTGCGGCTGGTGGCGAACTCCTCGGTGAGATCGGCCTCGGTCGGCAGCAGCGAGGACATCGGGTAGGTGCCGGCGACGATGCGTTCCTGCAGCGTCGAGGCGATGTGGACATAGAGCGGCTGCCGAAGCCCGTCGGGCTCGGGCGCGGCTCGGCGTTCCGCCCGCTTCTTGGCAGCGGGCAATTGGGCCTTCCGCGGCGCTGCCGGGCCCGCCGACCCCGAACCGTTGCCAGCCGTCATGGAGCACCCTGGTCGAGGTTGATGACGATCTTGCCGAGCCGGTCGCGCCTCTGCAGGTGGGCAAAGGCACGGCGCGCCTCGGCGAAGGGAAAGACCGTGTCGATCACGGGGCGCAGCCCGCCGGCCGCAATCGCCGCGCACAGCCGCTCGGCCATCTCGGTCGAGCCGACGGAGATGCCCTGGACGTTGGCGCGCTTGGCGAGGATCGCGAGCGGGT
Organism: Hyphomicrobiales bacterium; assembly: GCA_035547055.1. GTDB lineage: Bacteria > Pseudomonadota > Alphaproteobacteria > Rhizobiales > Methylopilaceae > DASZVN01. The sequence continues at coordinate 19,269 of DASZVN010000064.1, read as the reverse complement.
TGATGGTGCCGGCGCCGCCCACTCCGCCGATCACGCTGACCTTGCCCCAGCTTCGCAGGGCGGCGAGCGAGTTGGCGAAGGTCGCGCCGCCGCCGACCTCGACCACATGGTCGACGCCGCCGCCGGTTCGCGCGGCGACGGTCCGGCCCCAATCGACGTCGGCTCCGTAGTCGAGGCAGATATCCGCGCCAAGGGCCGCAAGGCGCTCGATCTTCGCGGCGGACGAAGACAGCGCCACGACGCGAGCGCCGAGCAGCTTGCCGATCTGGAGCGCGAACACCGACACGCCGCCGGTGCCGAGCACCAGGATGGTGTCGGGGGCGCGCACGTCGCCATATTCGGCGACCGCGTGCCACGCCGTCACCGCGGCGCAGGGGAGGGTGGCGCCCTCCTCGAGCGAGAGCGGCTCCGGGCATTTCACGGCACCGTCCTCCTCGATGACGACGTACTCGGCCAGCACGCCCTGCAGCGCTCCGCCGAGCGCGCTCGACGCCGCGGCCGGCGTGGGGCGGCCGCCCGGCCACGCCTGGAAGAAGCAGGAGACGACGCGGTCGCCGGGTACGAACCTCGTCACGTCCGGGCCGATCTCCACGACCTCGCCGGCGGCGTCCGAGAGCGGCACCAGCGGCTTGAGCGGGGACGGGTAGGCTCCGGACGCGATGCCGAGATCGCGGGCGTTGAGCGAGCACGCCGCAACCTTCACCAGGATCTGCCGCCGCGCCGGCCTTGGCTCCGGCCCTTCGACCATCGTCAGGCTGTCGATGCCGGCGCCCGGAGAGAGATGGTAGGACCGCATCCGTCGTGCCCCAGATATCATGACAAGTTGGATCTGAATGTCATATCTAATCTGGACATATCTTGCACGCCAGAGATAAATGAAGCCTCGCCGTCGGGGCAATGAGTGGGACGCTCAAGTCATGGACGAGGACAGGTCGCGACCGCTCTATGGCTGGCGGGCAAAGCTCGGTCTCGTCGTCCCGCCGACCAATGTCGTGAACGAGGCGGAATGGTCGCGCGTGATGCCCGACGGCGTCAGCTTCCACACCGCGCGGATGGCGTTGCACGGGCCGGCGGACGGCCCGCAATCGTTCGCGGCGCTCGCCGCCCGGCTCGCGACGAAGGTCGAGGAGCTGGCGTCCGCCGGGGTCGACGTGGTCGCCTATGCCTGCACCGCTGATTCGATGGTGGTGCCGCCGCGCCGGCTGCCGGACGCGGTCGCGAACGGAACGCCGGTGGTGACGACCGCGGAGGCGATCGTCGCGGCGATGGCAAGCTTCGGCGCGACGCGCATCTCGGTGGCAACACCCTTCCCCGACGCCCTCGGGGCGCGCGAAATCGAATTCTTCGCCGCGGTCGGCATCGAGGTCGTCAACCTCCGCGGCCTCGGCATTCCGGCGGATGACCATTGGCGGGTGCCGCGGGTTCCGATCGAGACGGTGCACGCTCACGCCCGTGGCGCCTTCGCCGCCGGTTCCGATGCGCTTCTCATCACCTGCACCGACTTTCCCTGCATGCCGCTGATCGAGCCGCTCGAGCATGAGCTCGGCGTGCCGGTCGTCACCTCCAACCAGGCGACTCTCTGGCACGCGCTGAGAACCGCCGGTGTCGAGGCGCGCCTGCCGGGGCTGGGGCGGCTGCTCGCAGCCGCCTGAAGCGCGACATTCGTCCGCGCCGGCGTGGCCGCGCTCACGCTTCCACGGGAGCGTAGCCGTCGCCCCGCCGGCGAATCCGCATGCCGGTCACGCCGATGAAATGAGCGGGCAGGAGCCACGCACCGCGCTCGGCCGCCTCGGCGAGAAAGCCTTGGCGGGTGATCCGCGCCTGGTCGGGATCGGCACAGAGGCTGCTCGACCAGTCGGGCCGTACCAGTTGCACCGGATGGTGGATGGCGTCGCCGACGAACAGCCCGCCGGCGTCGCCGCGCCGGAGCGACAGCCCGACCTGGCCGGGCGTGTGACCTGGCAGGGCGCGGACGACGAGACCGTTCGCGATTTCGTGGTCGGACTCGACGAGGTCGACCATGCCGGCGTCGATCACCGGCAGCACGGAATCGGCGTAGGAGCCGTGATTGACCTCGCCTTCCGGCTGCCGGCGAAGGCGCTCCTGCCAATGCGCCAGCTCGGCCCGGCCGATCAAATAGCGGGCCTTCGGGAAGGTCGGCACCCAGCGGCCGTTCACGAGCCTGGTGTTCCAGCCGACGTGGTCGGCGTGGAGATGGGTGCAGAGGACGACGTCGACGTCCTCGGGCCTGAGACCGACCGCCGCGAGGCGGGCGAGATAGGGCGTCGCCGGCCGTTCGTTCCAGGCGGCGTGGCGCGGGCGCGGCTTGTGCTCGCCGACGCAGGTGTCGATCAGGACGATGCGGCCGTCGATGCGCAGGATCGTCGAATGGATCGAGAGGCCGACCGTCTCGCCCTGCATGAAGGCGGGTTCGAGCCAGTGCCGGTCGGCCTCGAGCGCCGCCGGATCGGCGTTGGGAAACAGCCAGCGGAGCTGCAGCTCGAAGCGGTCGAGATCGACGACGCGCTCGATCTCCGTGTCGCCGATCCGAAGCGGTGCCACTGCGATCGGGGTGGTCTGTCCCCCCATGTCAGCCGGCCTTGCACGCATCGGGCGGGAACTCGTCGAACAGGCTCCATTCGCCGTTCTTGACCTCGATGATGTAGCCGGGCAGCTCGGCGCTGTTGCCGTTGAAGCAGATGTTCGAGGCGAGGACGCCGGAGAACGTCAGGCCCTTCAGGGCATCGCGCAGCGCGATGCGCTCCTCGGCGAGCTTGGCCGGGTCGCCCGTGACGTGCGACGTCTCGATGGCCTTCTTCAGCAGGAAGACCGTGTCGTAGGCCTGGGCGTCGACGTGGTGCGGCGAGCGCTTCGGATAGCCGGCGGCGACCATCGCCTGCATGAAGCGGTCGGAGAACGCCTCGGTCTTGGCGTTCTTGTAGCGCCAGAAGCCGGAGACGAAGAGCATCCCGTCGGCGTCCTTGCCGAACAGCCCGACGAGGTTGGGGTCGGCGAAGAGCTGCGAGCCGATGACGCGGCCGGCGAAGTGCTGGCGGCGGAGCTCGCGGAGCGCCGTGACCGCCTGCGAGAAGTTCGCGGCGAGGGCGACGACGTCGGGCTTGTCCTGCATGATCTGCGCGACCTGCGCCGACACGTCGAAGCTGTTGATGTTCATGCTGACCGAGCGCAGCACGTCGACGCCGGCCTTCCTGAGCAGCGGCGGGTAGACCTTGGTGCCGGTGACGTTGGCGATGCGGTCGTCCGAGACGTAGATGATGTCGGCCGTCTTGGTCGCGATGCCCTTGCGCTTCATCGACGTCAGGAGCCGGGTGAACTGCTTGTCCTCGGTGGCCGACAGGCGCCAGGTGAACGTCTTGCCGTCGATCAGCCCCGGCGCGCTCGACGAATAGGGCAGCATCAGGATCTTCAGCCGCTCGGCGTCGTTCATCGCGACCGCGGTCTGGGCCGACGACAGCGGGCCGACGATCGCGAGCACCTTCCGGTCCTCGGCGAGCGTCCTGACGCCGACCGAGGCCTGTTTCGGGTCGGCCGCGGTGTCGTACTGGATGAAGTCGAGCGGGCGGCCCTCGACGCCGCCCTGGGCGTTGATCTCCTTGACCGCCAGCTTGACGGCGGTCTCGGTCGAATCGCCGACATCCTTCAGCGGGCCGCTGGTCGCGCTGATGAAGCCGATGTGCCAGGGCGCGCCCTCGGCGAGAGCAGGCGAGGCCAGCAGGGCGAATGCACCGATCGCCAGGATCGCCCGTTTCGTCGCGTCGAACATCGTTTCCTCCTCTGCCGGCGGCTTGAGCCGTCCGTTGTCGCCGGCAGCGGCGGGCCGGTGACCGGCCCGCCGCTGCGGCCATCCGTTTCGCTATCCCGCGGTGTGGCAGGCGTTCGGCGGGAACTCGTCGAACAGCGTCCACTGGGCGTTCTTGATCTCGATGATGTAGCCGGGCAGCTCGGCGTCGCCGCCGTTGAAGCAGATGTTCGAGCCGAGGACGCCCGAGAACGCGATGCCCTTGAGCGCGTCGCGCAGCGCGATGCGCTCCTCGGCGAGCTTGGCGGGATCGCCGGTCACGTGCGAGCGCTCGATCGCCGCCTTCAGCAGGTAGACCGTGTCGAACGCCTGGGCGTCGACATGGTGCGGAGAGCGCTCCGGATAGCCCGCGGCGACCATCGCCTTGGCGAAGCGGGCGGCAAAGGCGCGGGTCTCGTCGTTCTTGTCGAACCAGAAGCCGGACACGAACAGGAGGCCGTTGGCGTCCTTGCCGAACAGCTTCACGAGGTTCGGGTCGGAGAAGAGCTGCGAGCCGATGACACGGCCGGCGAAGTGCTGGCGCCTCAGCTCGCGGAGCGCGGTAACGGCCTGCGAGTAGTTGGCCGCGACCGCCACGATGTCCGGCTTGTCCTGCATGATCTGCGCGACCTGCGCCGACACGTCGAAGCTGTTGATGTTCATGCTGACGGAGCGGACCACCTTGATGCCCGCCTTGGTCAGGAGCGGCAGGTAGACCTTGGTGCCGGTGACGTTGGCGATGCGATCGTCCGAGACGTAGATGATGTCGGCCGTCTTGGTGGCGATGCCCTTGCGCTTCATCGACGTCAGCAGGCGGTTGAACTGCTGGTCCTCGGTCGCCGACAGGCGCCAGGTGAATTTCTTGCCGTCGGTCAGGCCGGGGGCGCTCGACGAATAGGGCAGCATCAGGATCTTCAGCCGCTCGGCGTCGTTCATCGCGACCGCCGTCTCCGCGGAAGACAGCGGGCCGACGATCGCCAGCACCTTCTTGTCCTCGGCGAGCGTCCTGACGCCGACGGAGGCCTGGCGCGGGTCGCTGGCGGTGTCGTATTGGATGAAGTCGAGCTTGCGCCCCTCGACGCCGCCCCTGGCGTTGATCTCGTCGACGGCGAGCTTGATCGCGACCGCGGTCGAGTCCCCCGTTTCCTTCAGCGGGCCGCTGGTCGCGCTGACGAAGCCGATGTGCCAGGGCGCGCCTTCCGCCAATGCCGGCGACGCCAGCATCGCCAGCGCTCCGAACGCGAGAATTGTCCTGCGGCTGATCTCGAACATCATTCGTCTCCCTCTCCCATCGCTATTGGGGCGGCGCGGCGCCCATCCCCGCCTTCAGCGGAGCCGAGATAGGCCCCAGCCAATTTCTCGCTCGCCGCGATTTCGGCGACCGGCCCGGCCAGGGCGACCGCGCCGAGCTCCAGGATCACGGCCTCGGCCGCCACCTCGAGCGCCATGCTGGTGTTCTGCTCGACCAGGAGGATCGTGAGCCCATCGCGGTTCAGCTCGCCGATCAGGTCGAACATGCGCTGGACGAACAGCGGCGACAGGCCGAGCGAGGGCTCGTCCAGCATCATCAGCCGCGGCCGCGCCAGGAGGGCCCGGCCGATCGCGAGCATCTGCTGCTCGCCGCCCGAGAGCACGCTCGCGCGCATGTCGCGCCGCTCCGCGAGATTGGGGAAGCGGTCGTAGATGGCGTCGAGGTCGGCGGGGAGCCCGCCGTCGCGGCGGGTGTACGCCCCCATCAGCAGGTTTTCGTGGACGGTCAGGCTGACGAAGATCTGCCGGCCTTCCGGAACCAGCACGAGGCCCTTGCGGACGCGCGTCGGCACGTCGGTCGCGGTGATGTCCTGCCCGTCGAAGCGAATGGCGCCGCGGCTGGCGCGGACCATGCCCTGGATCGCCCGCAGCAGCGAGGTCTTGCCCGCGCCGTTGGCGCCGAGCACCGCGACGATCCCCTGCGATTCGACGGCGAGATCGACGCCTCTGACCGCACGGTTGCGGTCGTAGCGGACCTCGAGCCCCTCGACCTCAAGAAGCATGGATCGACCCTTCGGCGAGGGCCGCAGCCGCGGCGTCCTTTCCCTTGGCCGAGCGGCGGCCGAGATAGGCCTCGAGGACGCCGGGGTCGTCCTGAACGCCGGCGGTCGGGCCGTCATAGATCTTGCGGCCGAAGTTCAGGACCACGGTCCGCTCGCAGAGGCTCCGCACGAACGCCATGTCGTGCTCGACCACGAGGAGCGTCACGCCTTCCGCGGCGACCTCCATCAGGAAGTCCCGGAGGCTCGAGGTCTCGGCCGGGTTCAGCCCCGCCGCCGGCTCGTCCAGGAGCAGGACCTTCGGGCGGCTCATCAGCGCCCGCACCACCTCGATCTTCTTGCGGATGCCGTAGGGCAGGTTGGCCGTCACGACGTTGGGATAGGTGTCGAGGCCGAAGGCGCGCAGCCGCGCCTCCGCCTCCTCGGCCCAGATCCGGTTGCGCGGCAGCCAGAGCGGCGTCAGCAGGTCGACCAGCCCGCGGGTGCGGACGTGCTGTCCGACCATGACGTTTTCGACGACCGAGAGGTGCGGCATCAGGCGGATGTTCTGGAACGACCGCGCCAGCCCCATCGCCGCCCGCTCGCCCGCGGGCCGGCGGGCGATGTCGGCGCCCTGGAGCAGGATCGCGCCCTCGTCGAGGCGGAACACGCCCGAGATCAGGTTGAAGATCGTGGTCTTGCCGGCGCCGTTCGGGCCGATCAGGGCCATGCGCTGGCCGCGCGGCACCTCGAAGCCGACGTCGGTCACGACCTTGAGACCGGCGAACGCCTTGGTCACGCCCCGCAACGACAGAATGACGTCGGCGCCGGCGGTCATGCGGGCTGGCTCCGCTCGCTCACCGACGCAGGCGTGCGGTGGAGCAGCCGGCCGAGCCCGATCCGGGTCACCACGCCTTCGGGGCGGACCACCATCATGACGACGGTCGCGACGCCGAGGAAGACGAAGCGCCAGCTCGTGTCGAGCTGTCCGGAAAAGCCGAACAGATGGGTCACCGCCGGCAGCTCGGCGACGGCGTTGCGGAACAGCTCGGGGACGACGGTGAAGAAGGCCGCGCCGATCAGCGGGCCCCAGATCGTCTGGGTGCCGCCGAGGAGGACGAACAGCAGGAGGTAGATCGAGCTGTCGGCCCCGAAATTGCTGATGTCGACGAAGTTGAAATAGAAGGCGTAGAGCGCGCCGGCGATGCCGGCGAGGACGCCGCCCACGGTGAAGGCGGCGACGCGGGTGCGGCGGACGCCGATGCCCATCAGGTCGGCCACGGTGTCGTCGTCGTGGATGGCGCGCATCGCCATGCCGAAGCGGGTCTGCATCAGCAGCAGGACGACCACCGTGGTCGCGGCCGTGACCGCGACCACGACGGTGCTGCCGAGATGCGGCGGGACCGGCAGGCCCATGGAGCCGCCGAGCGCCGGCACGTTGACGATGACGCCGCTGACGAACTCGGAGAAGGCGAAGGTCGCGAGGACGAGGTACACGCTCCGCGTTCGCAGGATCGACAGCGCGAAGACGAAGGCGATCAGTCCGCTGGCGATGCCGGAGGCTACGAAGACGAGCGGAACCGGCAGGTCGTAATTCGTGGCGAGATAGCCCGTCGCGTAGGCGCCGACCGCCTGGAACGCCGCGCCGCCGAGATTGAGCTGGCCCGCCGCGACCGGCAGGAACACCGCATAGGCCAGCACCACGTTGATGCAGAGGATGACGAGGACGCCGCCGAGATAGCCCGACATCACAGCTTCCCCTTGCCGATCGCGTGGTGGCCGAAAAAGCCCTCGGGGCGCACGATCAGGGCGACCACGAGCAGGCCCCACACCACCGCCTGCACGGTGTCGCCGCCGAAGAACTGGATCGAGAGGGTCTCGACCACGCCGACGGTGAGCCCGCCGGCGATGGCGCCCCAGATCGAGCCGAGGCCGCCGAGCACCATGCCGGCGATCGCCTTGTTGCCGACCTCGTCGCCCATGCCGACATAGACCTGGCCGTAGTTGATCGCGAAGATCGCGCCGGCGATGCCGCAGAGGAGGCCGGTGAGGACGAACAGCACCGGCACGATGCGGCCGACGTCGACGCCCATCAGGAGCGCGGTGTCGGGATTCTCGGCGATCGAGCGCAGCGCGCGCCCGGTGCGGGTGTATTTCAGGAGGCGCGACAGGCCGAACACGATCAGCAGGGCGAGCGCCAGGCTGAACAGTTGCGGCAGGCTGACGATGAGGCCGCCGAGCCTGAGGTTCATGTCGTTGAACGGCGTCGCGAAGCGCTCGGGATCGGTGCCGTAGGCCATCCGCGCAAGGTTCTGGAAGATCAGCAGGAAGCCGAGCGACGAGACCAGCGGGATGGCGTGCTCGGTGGCGTCGCCATAGCGGGTCTTGAGGTAGCGGAAGGTCATCCGCTCGACCACGAGCGACGCCAGCACCGCTACCACGACGCCGAACACGAGCGCCGCCGCCCAGCCGAGCGGCCCGGTGAGGCCGAACGGCAGGCCGAACTGCGTCGCGGCCCACGCCATCACCGCGGTCAGCATGAACAGCGGCGGAATCGTGAAGTTCAGGAAGTTCAGGATGCCGATGGTCAGATTGAAGGCGAGGGCGACCGTCACATAGATCGCCCCGAGCATCAGGCCGTTGATGAGCTGCTGAAGAAGAAGGGTCACCCCGAGGCCCCCCTAGTTCCGCCGTGCCGCGTCCTGGGCGAGGCAAGAGACGTCGCCGCCCCGCGCCCGCCCGCTCGAAATGCTCATGGCCCGCGTTCCCCGTTGGCGGTTCAAGCTTGGGCGTCCGTCCGAGATATTGTCAATACCAAACCGCCATTGACAGGGTTGATTGTTTGGACAAGTTTGGCCGCCGCAACCAGCCGAGCGGAATCAGGGATGGCGCACGATCGGATCATCGTGGTGGGCGGCGGGCCCGTCGGCCTGGTGGCGGCGACGGCGCTCGCGGCGGCCGATATTCCGGTGGTCGTGGTCGAGGAAAGCCCGGACGTCACCGAGGATCTGCGCGCCTCGACCTTTCATCCGCCGACGCTCGACTTCCTCGACGCGCTCGGCGTCACGCCGAGCCTCCTGGCCCAGGGGCTGGTCTGCCCGCTCTGGCAGTTCCGCGACCGCCGCGAGGGTGCGGTCGCGACATTCGACCTGTCGAGGCTCGCGGGCGAGACGGCCTTTCCCTACCGGCTGCAATGCGAGCAGTGGAAACTGACCCGCGTGCTGCGCGACCGCCTCGCGGCGACGCCAGGGGTCGAGCTGTTCTATGGGCTGCGCGCGGTCGGCGTGCGGCAGGACGCCGACCGCGTGGTCCTGGCTGCGCAGAGCGCGGAGGGCGACGAGGTCCGCTTCGAGGGGCGCTATCTCGTCGGCGCCGACGGCGCCCGCAGCGCCATCCGGGCCGCGCTCGGGGTCGCGTTCGAGGGGATGACGATTCCCGAGCGCTATCTGTCGCTCTCGACGACCTTCCCGTTCGACCGGGCGATGCCCGACCTCGCCCACGTCGCCTATGTCTCCGACCCCGACGAATGGGTTACGCTGCTGCGGACGCCCACCCTCTGGCGCGTGCTGCTGCCGACCGATCCCAACGAGAGCGAGGACGAGATCATGGCGCCCGACCGCCTCGAGGCGCGGCTCCAGGCCGTCGTGCCGTCACCTGCGCCGTACGAGGTGGTCCACCGCACCCGCTATCGCGTTCACGAGCGGGTGGCGGACCATTTCGTCCACGGCCGGATCATGCTCGCCGGGGATGCCGCCCATCTCAACAATCCGCTCGGCGGCATGGGGATGAACGGCGGCATCCACGATGCGATCAACCTGGCCGAAAAGCTCGCGGCGGTGTGGCGCGGGGCCGACCAGGCGCTGCTCGGACGCTACGAGCGGCAGCGGCGCAAGGTCGCGATCGAATCGGTCCAGGCCCAGGCCCTGCGCAACCGCCAGATGCTGAACGAGCGCGACCCGGCGAAGCGCCGCGCCTATCACGACGAGCTCCGGGCGACGGCCGACGATCCCGTCCGCCACAAGCAATATCTGATGCGTTCTTCGATGATCCAGTCGCTCCGCGACGTCGCGGCGACGGCGTAGGGCCGGCGGAGCGTCGGCGATGCCGCAGACCATCACCGAGAAGATCATCGCGGCTCATGCCGCGGAGGGCGCGGTCCGTCCGGGCGGCATCGCGACGGTGACGCCCGACGTCCTGATGCTGAACGACGTGTCCGGCCCGCTCTCCTTCGACCAGTTCGCCGCGATGGGCGCCGAGCGCCCTGCGGCGCCCGACCGGGTCGTGCTGGTGGTCGATCATTTTGCGCCGGCGAGCGACATTGCGAGCGCGAGCGCGACCGGCGCGTTGCGGGCGTTCGCCCGGCGCCACGGCATCGCTCACGTGTACGAGCCCGGCCGCGGCGGCATCGAGCATGCGCTGCTCGACGAGCTCGGCATGGTCGGGCACGGCACCATCGTGTTCGGCGCAGACAGCCATACCTGCACCGCCGGCGCCTTCAACGCGCTCGGGATCGGCTTCGGCTCGACCGATCTTGCCGCGGCGCTTTCGACGGGCCGGCTCTGGATGCGGGTGCCGGACAGCATCCGGGTCGAGCTCGCCGGCCGCTGCGGGCCGTACGTGACGGGCAAGGACGTGGTGCTCGCGCTGATCGCGAGGATCGGCGTCGACGGGGCGGCCGGCGCCTCGCTCGAGTTCGGCGGCAGCGGCCTGGTCACGCTCGGCATGGACGAGCGCAAGGCGATCGCCAATATGGCGGTGGAGGCGGGGGCTGACACCTGCGTGTTCGAGGGCGACCGGATTTCGGCAACTCATCTCGAAGGCCGCGGCCGGCCGGAATCGCCTCCTGTGACAGCCGATCCCGGCTCGGCCTATCGCGAGCGGATCGAGATCGATCTCCATGCGCTTGCGCCGATGGTGGCGCGGCCGCCTTCTCCCGGGGCGGGCGTCACGGTCGATGCGCTGCGGGGCCAGCGGGTCGACCAGGTCTATGTCGGCAATTGCGCCAACGGCTCGCTGACCGACCTGCGCCAGGTCGCCGAGATCCTGCGGGGCCGCAGCGTCGCGCCCGGGGTCCGCATGATCGTCGTGCCGGCCACCCAGCAGGTCTGGCGCGCGGCGCTCGCCGAGGGCCTGCTCGACGTCATCACCGCGGCGGGGGCGGTGGTCGGCCCGCCGACCTGCGGCGCCTGCTTCGGCGGGCACATGGGCATTCTGGCCGCCGGCGAGACGGCGGTCGCGACCACCAACCGCAATTTCCGCGGCCGCATGGGCCATGCCGATTCGCGGGTGTTTCTGGCCAATGCCTGGGTCGCGGCCGCGGCGGCCGTCGCCGGCGAGATCGTCCCGCCGCAGGCGCTCGGCGCCGCACCGGAAGGCGCCCCATGAGCGGGGCGATCGATCGCGTTGTCGGCCGCGTCCACCGCCTCGGCGACAACGTCGACACCGACGCGATCCTGCCCGGGCGCTATCTCGCGCTGCGGGAGCCGGCGGTGCTCGGCGCGCATTGCCTGGAGGATCTCGATCCCGGTTTTCGCAGCCGCGTGCGGGAAGGCGACATCCTTGTCGCGGGGCGGAATTTCGGTACCGGATCCTCGCGCGAGCACGCGGTCGTCGCGCTCAAGGCCGCGGGCATCCGGGCCATCGTGGCCGCGAGCGCGGCACGCATCTTCTTCCGCAACGCGATCAATCTCGGCCTTCCGGTGATGGTCTCGCCGGAGGCTGCCGCCGGGCTCGAGGCCGGTGCGGACGCCGAGGTCAGCGTCGTGAACGGCCGCATCACGCAGGGAACTGCGAGCTGGATCGCCCAGCCGCTCGATGGCGAGGTCGCGGCGATTCTCGCCTGCGGCGGCCTCCTGGAGCGGACACGTCAGATTCTTGCGGGACCGTCCCGCGCCACAACGAGGTAAGCAATGTCCGATCCCAGGCTGAAGGCTGCATTGCGGCAGGGCCGCCTCATCGTCGCGCCTGGCGTCTACGACCTCATTTCAGCGAAGGTCGCCGACGCTCTCGGCTTCCAGGCGCTCTACGGCACCGGCTATGGCGCCGTGGCCTCGGCGCTGGGATTGGCCGATGTCGGGATCGCCTCCTACGCCGAGATGGTGCAGCGTCTCGGCCAGATCGCCCAGTCGGTCAGGACGCCGCTGATCGCCGACGCCGATACCGGTTACGGCGGCCTCCTCAACGTGCGCCACACGGTGCGCGGCTACGAGGCCGCCGGCATCGCCGCAATCCAGATCGAGGACCAGGACCTGCCCAAGAAATGCGGGCACACGCCGGGGCGGCGGGTCATTCCGGCAGAGGAGATGGCGCTCAAGATCGAGGTCGCGGTGACCGAGCGCAAGAGCGCGGATTTCCTGGTGATCGCCCGCACCGATTCGCGCACCGCGCTCGGCCTCGACGAGGCGATCCGGCGCGGCCGGATCTACGCCAAGGCAGGGGCCGACCTCGTCTTCGTCGAAAGCCCCGAGAGCGAGGACGAGATGGCCCGGATCGGCCAGGAGATCGATGCGCCCCTCGTCGCCAACATGGTCGAGGGCGGCCGCACGCCGATCCTGCCGGCAAAGCGGCTCGCCGAGCTGGGCTTCGCCGTCGCGATCTATCCCGCCGCCGGCTTCCTCGCGACGGCCGCCGCGCTGGAGCGGGTCTATTCGCATCTCGCCAAGGCCGGCGACAGCACGGCGCTGCCGCCCTCCGAGAGCTACGGCTTCGACCGGATGTGCGAGCTCATGGGCTTCCCGGACGCCTGGGACTTCGAGCGGAAATGGGCCGAGCGGGCCGAAGCGGTGTCCCTCGCCGGCAACTACGCCATCACGCCGCAAAATCTCGATCGCGAGGGCGCGCAATGACCGACGCTTTGGGCTGGCGCAAGAAATTCGGCGTCATGGGGCCGTCGACCAACACCGTGGTGCAGCCGGACTTCGACGACCTGCGGCCGATCGGGGTGACCAATCACTACAGCCGCATCTTCACGCCCAATACCCAGGCCGTCAGCAACGACACCTTCATGAGCGGCGCGCGGCTCATCGGGGCCAACACCCTGGACGCCGTCCGCAGCGTCATGACCGCCGCGCCGGACTATCTCGTGCTCGGCATGTCGGCGGTGACCTTCTTCGACGGGATCGAGGGCGCGAACCGCTTCCAGGCGTCGGTCGAGGAGGCGAGCGGCCTCAAGCTGAGCTGCGGCTCGCACGCCTGCGCGGCGGCGCTCAAGGCGTATGGCGGGATCAAGCGGATCGCGTTCTTCTCGCCCTATTTCCCGACGGCCAACGCCGAGGTCCGGCGCTATTTCGACGAATGCGGCTTCCAGACCGTCCGCGACATCTGCCTGCAATGCCCGAGCTGGATCGCGATCGCCGAGGTCACGACCGAGACCTGCCGCGACACGATCCGCGCGCTCGACGGCGATGATGTCGATGCGATCATCCAGGTCGGCACCAATCTCAGCATGATCCGCTTCGCCGCGGCGGCCGAGGCGTGGCTCGGCAAGCCGGTGATCGCGATCAACACGGCGACCTACTGGCATGCGTTGCGCGCCAACGGCATCACCGACCGCGTCATGGGCTACGGCAGGCTGCTCGAGGAGTTCTGAGACGAACGCTCTCTCGAAACGGCCCGTCGACCGTCATCCTGGACGCACGCCGCGCGATCCGGGATCCGGTCCCGGATGCCGGACTCAGCCCCGGATCCCGGCTCTCCGCCGCGCTCCGGCCGGGATGACAAGGCGCGTGGCGCAGGTGGGCGAGGACCGATGAACGAGCTCGACATCTACAAGCGCCAGGGCTTCGCCCAGACCGTCGGCATCGGCAGCCGGCCGGCGCTCGTTATCGTCGATTTCGTCGTCGGCTTCACCGATCCGGCGCATTTCGGCGGCGGCAACATCCTGCCCGCGATCGACCGGACCGCCGAGCTGCTGACCTTCGCGCGCGCCGCCGGCTGGCCGGTCGCCCATACCAGGGTGGTGTATGCCGACGACGGCTCGGATGCCGGGGTGTTCGCGAGGAAGGCGCCCGGGCTGTTGAAGCTGACCGAAACGAGCCCGCTCAGCCAGATCGTGCCGGCCTTGACGCCGCGGGCAGGGGAGCTCGTCGTGCGCAAGCAGCAGGCCTCCGCGTTCTTCGGGACCGGCCTCGCGGGCTGGCTGATCGGTCGCGGCGTCGACACCCTGGCCGTCGCGGGCTGCACGACCTCGGGCTGCGTCCGCGCGACGGTCATCGACAGCGTCGCCTACAATCTGCGCACGGTGATCCCGACCGATTGCGTCGGCGATCGCGCGCTCGCCCCGCACGAGGCCAATCTCTTCGACATGGGCCAGAAATATGCCGACCTCATGCCGGCGGCCGAGCTGATGGCGGCCCGCCGGCTGCGATAGCCGCCCAGGCGCTCGATCGCGCGCCGGCAGTCCGGCCATCATCGGCGCCGAGCCCTGTGACCGAGGGTGCGAGCCGCGTGGCGACCCACGGCCGCCGGAGCGGCGAAGTCGGGAGGCCGCTCCGCCGCGGGAGCGGCTACACGACGAGAAAATCGGCCGCCGTGAGGGTTACGTGGGCATGATTGTCGAGCGTCGCGAACAGCACTCCCGCGCGAGCGGTGCCGCTGCCATCGGCGTCGTAGAAGAGGCCCCCGGTCTTGGTATCGTAGATGATGTGCTGATCCGTGGTGGTCGCCTTGCCGGCGGTGTTCGCGACGAAATCGTCCGCTGCGAGCTTTCCGACGTGGGTGAGCGCGGTGAAAGCCGCATTCTGCAGCTCGATCCGGTCGTGACCTAGGCCGAAGTCCCGGATGTGATCCGCGTTGGCGGCCGTCACCTTGCTGTCGAACAGGAAAAGGTCGTTGCCCTTGCCGCCCACGAGGATGTCCTTGCCGACGCCGCCGTCGAGGACGTCGGCGCCGTTGGCTCCGGACAGGACATCGTTGCCGCCGCCGCCGGACAGGTGGTTGGCGGCGGTGTTGCCGGTAATGTGGTTCGCGACGGCATTGCCGGTGCCGTTGATCGCCTTGTGTCCGGTCAGCGTCAGGTTCTCGATGTTGGCGCCGAGCTTATAGCTGATCGCGCTCTTGACGAGGTCGGTGCCGCCGTTCTTCGCCTCGATGACCTTGTCGTGGGCATTGTCGACGACATAGGTGTCGTTGCCGCGGCCGCCGGCCATCTTGTCGGCGCCCGGGCCACCGTTCAGCGTGTCCCGGCCGCTGCCGCCGTTCAGCGTGTCGTTGCCCGTGCCGCCATTCAGGATGTCGTTGCCGCCGGCCCCGCTCAGCGTGTCCGCGCCGCCGAGCCCGCTGATCTTGTCGGGCCCGGCCGTGCCGACGATGGTGTCCCTGCCCGGCGTGCCCGGCGCCGGCGTCACCTCGGCGATCACGGTCAGCGTCTGCCGTGGCAGGCTGCCGCTGAAGCCGCTGTCGTTGCTCTCGGTGGCGTCGACCTTGACGACCTCCTTGAAGGTGCCGGCAGTCGCGGTGGACAAGTCGATCGAGAGCTGCGAGCCCAGCACCGTGTTGAGGAAGGCGGCGCCGGCCGGCAGCCTGAAGGTGGGCGTGCCCATCGTGTCGCCCGCGGTTGCGGTGTTCACGAAGTTGAGCGTCGTGCTCGCCGTCTTGCCGCCGCCGACCTTGCCGAGGTCGAGGGTCCAGGCGTTGCCCTTGTGGGTCAGCGTGCCCGTGCTGCCGCTCAGGACGAAGGCCGGCACCGCGTCGGTGCCGCGCGTCGGCGTGCCGTTCACGATTTCCGTCTGGGCCGTCTTGGCGAAGGCGTCGATTCCCGTCGGCGGCGTAATCGCGAGCTGGAGGAGGTCGCTCGCGTCGCTGCCGAGAGCGTCGGCAGGAAGGGTGATGGTCACCTCGGCCGTCGTCTGGCCTTGGCGGATCACCGCGTCGCCGGAGGGGAGCGTACCGCCGAAGGCGCTCGCGCCGAGATGGCCGGCGCCGCCGACGACGGCATAGTGGATCGTCGTATCGCTGGTGGCCGCCTGTGTGAGGTAGACCTCGAAGGTCACGGCGGTCGTGCCGGCAGTCGCTTGCGTCAGCTTTGCGTCGTGAGCGCCGATGCCGGCCATCGCCGGCGCGCCCGCTGCGGATGGATCGACCAGCGTCGTCGTCGGCACCGCCGACTGCGCCTGCACCTGGCTGGCGGTCGCGATGAAGCTCGCATCGCCGGTGGCGAGGAAGTCGAGCTCCGCCTGCTGGGCGATCACCGGGTCGGTAATGCCGGCCGCGGCGACGACGGCGGCCGCGTTGGCGACGACATCGGCCGGCAGGTCGGCGAGCGTGATCGGATGCGCCGGGAAGTCCTTGTCGGTGAAGGTCGCGGTGGTCTGGCCCTTGCCGTAGTCGAACAGCGAGGTCTTGTTGGTGACGCGCCAGGAATTGGCGAACTCGCCATAGAGCTCGGCAGCGGTAAGCGGCTGGTTCAGCACGGTCCCGTCGGCGAGCTCGAAGGCGTGCGCCGCACCGTCTGCCGGGCCGAGCAGGCCCTTGACCGAATTCGGCCCGTCGCCGGTGCCGAGCAGGGTGGTGACGTTGAGGTAGGTCCCGCTGTCGGTGACGGCGATGGTCTCGCCGGTCTTCCAGGTCACGAGATAGGAGTTGGGCGCGACCTCTGCGACCGCGCCGCCGTCCAGCTCTACCACGGGATGGTTGAGGTCGAGCTTCGCGGCCTTGCCGTCGACCCACACGGTGTTGGCGCGGCCGATGTCGAAGGTGACGCGGTCGCTGCCGACCTTGGCGGCGATCTCGGTCATCACGCTGACGCCGGTGCCCTGCGCCCAGGGCTGCATCCGCGCCTGGACCTCGAAGGAGTTCCCCGCCTTGGTCGATTCCGACAGGACGAACTCGCCGACCGCCTGGAAATTATAGGCGGTCCCGTCGAGCGTCGTCATGTGGACGTCGCCCCAGGTCGGCAGCGGGATATGGGGCAGCGTCGGATTCTTGGCCCAGTTGTTGAGGGCGTTCCAGGCCTGCTGGCCGAGCGGCGTGTTGTGGGTGTGGTTGAGCTGGTTGAGCAGGCTGACGAGCGCCCAGTCCAGCGCCAGGGCGACGCCGGCGCCGACCAGGATCGGGGCCGCCTCGGCCGCGGCGGCGGCGCCGAGGCCGAGCTCGGCGAGCAGCCCCGCGACGCCCTCGGTCACCCCGAAGACGCCGGCGGTGGCTTCGAGGAAGCCCTGCGCCGCGCCGGCGCTGCCGAGCCCCATCGCGTAGTCGATGATCTGCTGTCCGGTGATCGACACCGGGCCGATCTGGATGCCGCTGCCGCTCGCGCCCGGCGAGGCCTCGCTCGACAGGCCGATGCCGGCTGGCAGGCCGCTGAACAGCGTGCTGCCGAAATCGCCGAGATCGGTCAGGAGCGAGGCGGTGTCGTGGGTGCCGACATCGATGCCGAGGCTGTGGGCAAGCTGGGTGATGGCGCCCTGCTTGGCGGTCGAGCTGTTGCCGATGACCGTGATGTAGTCGGCGAGGATCGTCTGGAGGAACGTCGCCTCGGCGTGCTGCGCGGTCGCACCGCCGGCCGAGAACTGCGGCAGCAGCGCCTTGGCCGCCTGCGTCACGCCGGCTTCGAGCTGGCCCCACTGGGTGTCGTTGAACTGGCCGAGGACCGGCACCAGCGCCGCCTTGCTGAGCGCCAGGAGATCGGCCTTGGAGGCGCCCGCCGAGATGTAGTGCATCATCGCGCCGGCGAAATTGGCGGCGCTCGAATAGCCTTGCCCGTCGTCGCCCGTGCGCTTGGCGACCTCGTTGGATTCGACCAGCGCCATCAGCGTCTGGGAGTCGAGCCGAAGCTGTTCGTTGGTGCCGCCGGCAAGGACCGTGCTGCCGAGGCGCTGTGCTCCGGCGACGATGTTCTGGAAGACGCCGACCGTCTCGTCGACGCTCTCGCCCGCCGACGCGCCGGCCGCGACGCTGCCGAAGATGGTGTCGACATCCTCGACGAGCTGCTCGGCGCTCGCGCCCTGCGCGATGTCGGACCCCAGTCCGACGATGGTCTGGCCGCCATGCGCATAGGCATTCTGCAAGGCGGAGCCGCCGAGCGCGTCGAGCGCGCCCGAAGCGATCTTGTCGTAGAGCGCAGCAACGTCGCCCTGAAGCTTGGCGCTGCCGGCCGCATCGCCCGCGACCGCGTCGGCGAGCGGAGCCGCAGCATTGAACGCCGCCTGCCACGCCGCGCTGCCGGCGTGGCTGCCGGCCATCGTGGCGAGCAGGCCGGTGAGGTCCGTACGAAGCTGGGTCGAGGACGCGCCGGCGGAGATGTGGTTGCCGAGCGTGGTCGCGGCGGCCAGCACGTTGGTCTCGACCGACTGGCTGAGCCCGCCGCCGATGGCGCCGACGGCTCCCGCAATCAGCGTGTTGTAGAGGGACAGCGAATCGGTGAGCGCCGACGCCTTGCCGTCGCCCGCCAGCGTTCGCGCCGCGGCGATGCTGTCGGAATGCACGCTCTCCCATAGCGCCGCCGCGTCGCTGCCCAGGGCGGCCTGGCCCAGCATGCCGAGCGCATTTTCGACCGCCGAGGCCTCGGCCTGGGTCGCAAGGCCGTAGATCGTCCCGCCGATGCTGCCGTCGCTCGCGGCATTGCCGAGCGCCGACAGCGCCGAATAGAAGCCGTCGAAGGTTGCGTCCGGCTCCGGCACCACGATCTCGGTTCCGCCGTGGCCGTCGCTCTCCTTGACCAGCGAATCGAAATCGCCGGAAAGATGAATGCTGCTGGAGCTGCCGTCCTGGAAATGGACGGTCAGCAGCGAGGACGCGAAGCTGTAGTCGGCCACCTGGCGGCCGGCGAAGTCGATCGCGTCGCCCGCGGCGAAGCCCGTGATCGTGCCGGCGAAGCTTGCCGGATTGTCGATCACGAGATCGCTCGACGCACCGAGGGCGATCGTCTGACCCGAGGCGACGCTGCCGTGAAGCTCGAGCGACGAGTCGTCGCCAAGGGCGATCGTGCCCTGGCCGGCGATTGCACCGGCGAGGCTCATCGTGCCGCTGTCGTTGATCGTGCCGTTGTTGGTGAGCGTTCCCCCGACCGTCAGCACGCCGCTGGCATGGACATTGATCGCGTGGCTCGCGCTGTTGGTGAGGTTGCCGGCGACCGCAAGCGTCGCGTCGGTTCCGCCCGTGCCCCCGAAGAGATCGATGCTGCCGTTGTTGACGAGCGCGGCGGCGCCGATCGCGCTGTCGGCGGAGAGCGACGAATCGCCTGGGCCGAGCTGGATCGACCCGGAATTGCTCAGGGTCCCGCCGACGGTGAGATGGCTGCCGCCCTCGCGTCCGAAGACGTCGACCTGGATGCGATTGGTGCTGTTCAGGTTCCCGGTCGTGGAGATCGTGGCGCCGAGCTCGAGGTCCAGCGTGCCGGCGTTGGTGGCGAGGCCGGTGAGGGCGCTGTTGCTGCCGGTGTGGCCGGCATCGGCGACGAAGGCTTCGCTGCCGACGAGCGCAAGGCTGCTGTTGGAGGCGATCGAGGTGATCTGGCCGCTCGCGAAC
>DASZVN010000063.1:0-24685 GCA_035547055.1 Hyphomicrobiales bacterium | reverse complement strand
GGCATGACGGATCGCCGTCGGTTACGCGGCCTTGGCCTCGATCACCTGGGCCTCGCCGGTCGCGATCGGTACCAGGCGGGGCTTCTTGGCCTCGGG
Source organism: Hyphomicrobiales bacterium (assembly GCA_035547055.1). Lineage (GTDB taxonomy): Bacteria > Pseudomonadota > Alphaproteobacteria > Rhizobiales > Methylopilaceae > DASZVN01. The sequence goes on along the minus strand of DASZVN010000063.1, from coordinate 24,589 downwards.
CACCTCGCGGACGAGGTCGACATGGAGCAGCCCGTTGACGAGGCTCGCCCCCTTCACCTGCACGTAGTCGGCAAGCTGGAAGCGGCGCTCGAAAGCGCGTGCGGCGATGCCCTGATAGAGCACCTCGCCCTGCTTCTCGTCGGAGACCTGCTTCTCACCTTTCACGGTGAGCTGGTTCTCCTTGACCTCGATCGAGAGATCGGGCTCGGCGAAGCCGGCCACCGCGATCGAGATGCGGTAGGCGTTCTCGCCGGTGCGCTCGATGTTGTAGGGCGGGTACGCCGGGGTCTCGGGGCCCGCGAACGAGTCGAGCATCGAGAACAGCCGATCGAAGCCGACGGTCGAACGGTAGAGAGGGGTGGGGTCGAACGTACGCATGGCATATCCTCCTTAGAAGCGACATGCGGGCGGTCCGCCCGAATGGCCGGACCAGCCTGGAAACGCAGCCGGTAACGGCCTGCGTGCCCAGGATGTGGTAAGGGGCTTTGCCCGTTCAAGACCTGCAGGCGCCATGGCGGACGACCTCGTCGGCATCTCCGAAAACCCGATTCCCTCCGGTGCCGCGGTGGCCTGGCTCACCACTGCCGACGGCGTCCGTGTGCGTGCCGTCCGCTTCCCGGCGAAGGCCGAGGTGCCGCGCGGCACCGTCTGCCTGTTCCAGGGCCGCACCGAGTTCGTGGAGAAATATTTCGAGACGATCGAGGACCTGCGCGAGCGCGGGTTCGCCGTGGCGGCGCTCGACTGGCGTGGCCAGGGCCTGTCGCAGCGGCGCTACCGCAATCGCCGGCGCGGTCATGTCGGCAATTTCAACGACTTTCAGCGCGATCTCGACGTCTTCATGCAGGACTTCGCGCTGCCGGAGTTCCCGCCGCCGTTCTACGCGCTGGCGCATTCGATGGGCGGGGCGATCCTGCTCCACGCGCTGCGACGCCGGCCGCTGTGGTTCGAGCGGGTGGTGCTGACCGCGCCGATGATCGGCCTGCCCGGCAGCGCCGAAGGCCCGCTTGCCCAGGCGTTCGCCCGAATCGCGGTCGCGCTCGGCTTCGGTTTCGCTTTCGTGCCCGGCGCGAGCCGTCACGACGTGCTGAAGGCCGGCTTCGAGGGCAATCCGCTGACCGGCGACGCTCGCCGGTTCGCCCGCCTCGTCGCCCTCTACCGGGCGGCACCGCAGCTCTTCCTCGGCGCCCCGACCCTCGGCTGGGTTCGCGCCGCCTACCGCGCCATGGCGACGTTGCGGGAGCCGCGGACCGCCGCGGACATCACGCTGCCGATCCTGATCGTCGCCGCGGGAGCCGACAAGGTGGTCGCCAATCCGCCGCTCCACGCGCTGGCTCGGGGGCTCCGCACCGGCCACATCATCACGCTGGACGGAGCCCGCCACGAAATCCTGATGGAGCGCGACCCGGTCCGCGCCGCCTTCTTCGCCGCCTTCGATGCTTTCGTGCCGGGCACTGATCCGTTTCCGGGTGACTCAGTCGATCCCCTGTAGGCGCTCCAGCGCGGCGGCATGGACCGCAGGATCGCCGGCGGCGACGATGCGGCCGCCCTCTGTCGCCGGCGCGCCGGTCCAGGTCGTGACGACGCCGCCGGCGCCTTCGACGATCGGGATCAGCGCCACGATGTCGTACGGCTTGAGGCCGGCCTCGATGACGAGGTCGACATGGCCGGCCGCCAGCATGCAGTAGGAATAGCAATCGCCGCCGAAGCGGGTCAGCCGCGCCTCGGCCTCGACCGCCTCGAAGGCGGCGCCCTCGGTGGCGGTGAACATCCTCGGCGAGGTGGTCGCCACCACGGCGTCGGCCAGCCGGCGGCACGGCCGCGTCGCCAGCTTGCGGTTGCCGTTCGGGCCTCGATAGCGGGCGGAGGCGCCGTCGCCGTGAAAGCGCTCGCGGATGAAGGGCTGGCTCATCATGCCGTAGACCGGCTGGCCGCCGCGGAGCAGGCCGATCAGCGTGCCCCAGGCCGGCATGCCGCAGACGAAGGCGCGGGTGCCGTCGATCGGATCGAGCACCCAGACATAGTCGGCGTCGGTGCGCTCGGAGCCGAATTCCTCGCCGATGATGCCGTGGGTCGGGAAGGTGCGCTGGATGAGCTGGCGCAGCGCCGCCTCGCCGGCATGGTCGGCCGCGGTCACTGGGTCGAACCGCCCGCCGTGGCTCTTGTCTTCCATGCCGATGGCAGTGCGGAAGAACGGCAGCACTGCCTCGGCCGCGGCATCGGCCAACCGGTCGACGAAGGCTGCGAAATCGACCGCGGTCATGAAAAGCCCCCCGAGGGCCCTGCTGATAGGCAAGCCGGCTGCCTGCGGCAAGGGTATGGCGCCGTGCCGCCGTCATTGCGAGCGAAGCGAAGCAATCCAGGGGCTTGGGCGACGCGCCTGCCCCCTGGATTGCTTCGTCGCTGCGCTCCTCGCAATGACGACTTCATCCTGTTGCGGGAAAGCCGCATTCCGCGACAACTCGACCCCGGGGACGAAAATTAGGTCAGAATCCCTTGCCTTTTGTGCGACGCGGGCTAGATTGTTGCAGCGCGGTAGTGCGGTTTCGGCCGCATGGCCGCCGCCCTTCTGGGCGTTTCCTCCCTAGACTTGGGCCATCCGCGAGGGTGGCCCTTTTTCTTGGTTCAGCCGCGCCCCTGCGCGGCAGCAGGTCGCGCCGCTTCGCGCGTTCTTCACGGCGATGGCGGGTGACGCGACCATGGAGCTGGTCTAAAAACCAAGCCCATGCCTTCCGCCCAAGTGCACTCCACCGTGGACTACGATCGCGTCTTCCGGGAGGCGATCGAGCAGCTGCGGGCCGAGCGGCGCTATCGCGAGTTCATCGACCTCGAACGCCTCGCCGGGCGCTATCCCTATGCGCGCTGGCACGGCGCGGACGGCGGCCGCGACGTCGTCGTGTGGTGCTCGAACGACTATCTCGGCATGGGCCAGCATCCCAAGGTGGTGGCAGCCATGGCCGACGCGGCGGCCCGTCACGGCGCCGGCGCCGGCGGCACCCGCAACATCTCCGGCAACCACCACGCCATCGTCAGGCTCGAAGCCGAGCTCGCCGATCTCCACGGCAAAGAAGCGGCGCTGGTGTTTTCTTCCGGCTTCGCCTCCAACGAGGCCGCGATCTCGACCGTCGCGGGCCTGCTGCCGGGCTGCCTGATCCTGTCGGACGAGCTGAACCACGCCTCGATGATCGCCGGTGTCCGCCATTCCGGCTGCGAGAAAGCGATCTTCCGCCACAATGACCTTGGTCATCTGGAGGCGCTGCTCCGCGCCACCGAGCCGGGCCGACCCAAGCTGATCGCGTTCGAGAGCGTCTATTCGATGGACGGCGACATCGCGCCGATCGGCGCGATCTGCGATCTCGCCAGCCGCTACGGCGCGATGACCTATCTCGACGAGGTCCACGCCGTCGGCATGTACGGCCGGCGCGGCGGCGGCATCGCCGAGCGCGACGGCCTTGCCGACCGGATCGACGTGATCGAGGGCACGCTCGCCAAGGCGTTCGGCGTCGTCGGCGGCTATATCGCGGCGAGCGCCGCGATCGTCGACGTGGTGCGCTCCTACGCGCCCGGCTTCATCTTCACCAGCACGCTGCCGCCGGCGGTCGCGGCCGCCGCCCATGCCTCGGTCGCGCATCTCAAGGCGTCCTCGGCCGAGCGCGAGCGTCACCAGCGCCAGGCGGCGGCGACCAAGGCGGCGCTCGCCGCGCGCGGCCTGCCGGTGATGGCGAGCCAGACCCACATTGTGCCGGTCCTGGTCGGCGATCCCGCGCTGGCGAAAGCTGCGGCCGACCGGCTGCTGGCCCGCCACGCCATCTACGTCCAGCCGATCAATTTCCCGACGGTGCCGCGCGGCACCGAGCGGCTGCGTCTCACGCCGACGCCGTTCCACGACGACGCCCTGATCGTGGCGCTCGCCGACGCCCTCGACGAGACCTGGACCGCCCTCTGCCTGCCGCGGCTGGCGCAGGCCGCCGAATAGTGGCGGTCCTCTTCGCCGCGCCGTCATGGCCGGGCTTGTCCCGGCCATCCAAGACTTCCGTCGCGGTGCCGCGGTGAACTCGCGGATGCCCGGCCCAACGCGGGCATGACGCGGAAGGCCTTACGGCTTCTGGCCGGTCAGCGAGGCGATCAGGTTCATGTTGGCGCGGAGCGCGCCGCCCTGGGCGTCGTTGCCCCAGATCAGCCGCGAGAGCTGGCCGCCGAGATAGGGGTGCATCCCCATGTCGTAGAGCGCGCGAAAGTCGCGCTTCTCGATCGCGGCGCGCTCGGCGGGCTCGAGCGGGTAGCGGTCGAGCACCGCGGCCTCGTTCTTCTCGAATTCGGCGCGGAGCTTCGGGTCCCACTTCAGGTCCTGCACGAGGTCGTGGACCACGAGGCTCGGGTCGTAGCTCTTGAGGCGACTCGTCGTCATGCCATCACCTTTTCGCGCGGCTTGGCCGGCGTGCGGTCGAGATCCCAGATCACGGCGCCGAAGCCGCAGCGGAAATCGCGGTGGCCGGCATAGCCGAAGCTGCGGCCGGGGCGGGGCCCGGTGGCGCCCATGATGACCACCCAGGCGAACAGCTCGACGGTGCCGCCGGAGCCCGAGGCCTCCATGCGGTCGAAGGTCAGCTCGCGCAGCACCCGATCGTGGTCACCCGAGGCGGCCAGCTCCAGGAACCAGCGATCGAACTCCTCGTCGACGACGTAGTAGCGCGAGCCGCCGGGCTCGTGGCTGAGCCCGCCGGAGCCGACCAGCGCCACCCGCATCCCGGCCGGCAGGTCGTTCTTGATGATGTCCGCCAGCGCACGGCCGACCTCGAAGCAGCGCTCGCCCTCGGGGATCGGCGGCACCGTGCAGTTCTGCAGCACCGGCACCAGCGGAATGCCGAGCTTGTCGAGATCGGCCATCGTCACCGGGACGGAGATGTTGTCGTCGAATTTCAGGGGGCCGGTCTCGGCGAACATGCGGATGCCGCGCCGCGCCATGCCGCGGAACAGGGCGGCGGCGACGTGGCGGTCGCCCTTGATGGCGTAGTCGCGGCAGCCGATCCACGGCTTGAACCACTCGTGCGGCCCGCGGTGCTCGTCGGCCATCCCGATCAGGAAGTCGGGATAGGTGCGGATGCGGCTGTTGACGAGGTGGTCGTTGGCGAAAACGATGATAACGTCGGGCTTTGACGCGACGAGCTCGCTCTTGAAGGCATCGAAGCTCCGCGTCACGGTCGCCTGCACGTCGGGCGGCGCCTTGTCGTAGAGGCCGACCATCGCGGGCAGGTGCGGAATGCCCGCGGCAAAGACGATTTCACCCATCGCGGCTCTCCTGCCGTTCATCTGCTGCACGCATCTGCGGAAGCCATCCGCCGCCGCCGATCGGCCGCTGCTGATCCCGAGCGATTTACTCCGACGCGCTTGCGGAATGCAAACAACCCGGTCCCGACGTCACCCCTTGAAGCGCTTGGCCAGCGCATCGGCGCCGCGGGCGAGGAGCGTCACGTCGACGCCCACCGCGACGAAGAGATAGCCCCAGTCGAGATAGCGCTCGGCCTCCTCGACGTTGGCGGTGAGGATGCCGGCCGGCTTGCCGGCCGCCTTCAGCCGCTTGACCGCGTCCTCCAGCGCCGCCTGCACCTCGGGGTGCTGCGGCTGGCCGATATGGCCGAGCGAGGCGGCGAGGTCCGACGGCCCGATGAAGACGCCGTCGACGCCCTCGACCCCGGCGATGGCCTCGAGCTCGCGGAGCGCGCTGCGGGTCTCGACCTGGACCAGCACGCCGATTTCGCTGTCGGCGGTCTGGAGGTAGTTCCCGACCCGGCCGTAGCGCGCGGCGCGGCCCGAGCCGGTGACGCCGCGGATTCCGGCCGGCGGATAGCGGCACGACGCCACCGCCCGCCGCGCTTCCTCGGCGTTCTGCACATAGGGCAGGAGCACGGTCTGGGCCCCGATGTCGAGCACGCGCTTGATCAGCACGGTGTCGTTCCAGGGCGGCCGCACCACTGCCGAGGCCGTGCCGGGCGCGGCCGCCTGCATGGCGGCGAAGAGGTCCGGCACCTCGTTCGGCGAATGCTCGGCGTCGAGCAGCAGCCAGTCGAAGCCGCTATAGGCGACGATCTCGGCCGCGATCGGGCTGCACAGGCTGCACCACAGGCCGATCTGGCGCTCGCCGCGGGCGAGCGCGCGCTTGAAGGTGTTGACGGGTAGATCCACCGATACGCTCCTTGCTCAGGCCGACGGCTTCGCGGGCTGGAATCTCGCCGTCATTGCGAGCGAAGCGAAGCAATCCAGGGGTCGTGCCCCAAGTCCCCTGGATTGCGTCGTCGGCTTCGCCTCCTCGCAATGACGGCGATGGGCAGGTCCACCGCCGCCTCCCTCAGACGAACTGGACGGCGACGCCGCCGAGCGGGCCGAAATCGCCGTGCAGCGTGTCGCCCTTCTGCGCGAACACCACGCGGGTGAACGAGCCGGCGAGGACGAGGTGGCCCGCCTCCAGCGTCGTGCCGTGCTCGCCGAGCTTGTTCGCGAGCCAGGCGACGCCGAGCGCCGGGTGGCCGAGCACGCCGGCGGCGACGCCGGTCTCCTCGATCTCGGAGTTGCGGTACATGATGCCGCCGACCCAGCGGAGGTCGACGTCCATCGGCCCGACCGGCCGCCCGCCGATCACGATGCCGGCGGCGGCGCCGTTGTCCGAGATGGTGTCGAAGATTTTTCGCGGGTCCTGCACGCGGGCGTCGACGATCTCGAGCGCGGGCACCACGTAATCGGTCGCGCGGAGCACGTCGATCAGCGTGACGCCCGGCCCCTTGAGCGGTGCCTTCAGGATGAAGGCCAGCTCGACCTCGACGCGCGGCCGGCAGAAGCGGGCGTGCTCGATCTTGGCGCCGTCGGGGATCATCATCGAGTCGACGAGATAGCCGTAGTCGGGCTCGTCGATCTGCGAGGAGCGCTGCATCGCCTTCGAGGTCAGGCCGACCTTGTGGCCGATCAGCCGCGCCCCGGCGGCGATCTTGCGGCGCGTGACCTCGCTCGAAATCGCGTAGGCGTCGTCGAAGCCGATGTCCGGCCAGGTCACGGAGAGCTGCGGCGCCTGCTTTCGCGTCCGCTCCGCCTCCATCAGGATGTCGGCGGCCTTGATCCGGTCGGCTTGGCTCAGCATCGCGTCCCCCTCCGCCTCGTGCCCGGCAATGGCGGGTGCATGACATGCCTCGCATGTCGCGGCAGCACAAGCCTGCGGTTCATTCCGGCGTCGATGCGTCCATCCGAGAGCCGTCATCCCGGCCGGAGCGAAGCGGAGAGCCGGGATCCGGGTCGAGCGCGGCGCCTGCACCCGGATCCCGGATCGCGGCTTCGCCGCTTCCGGGATGACACGCCGCAACCTCGGCGCCCGCTCAGATCTGCAGCGCGCCCATGGCGGCGGTCGGATAGCGGTCGCCGGCGGCGGCGCCGGCCGGGATCGCGGCGGCGAGGGCGGCGGCCTCGTCCGGGCCGAGGCGCACGGCGAGCGCGCCGACATCCTCGTCGAGCCGCGCGGGCGAGCGCGTCCCCGGGATCGCGACCACGTCCTCGCCCTGGGCCAGGAGCCAGGCCAAGGCGAGCTGGGCCGGGGTGCAGCCCTTGGCGCGGGCCATCTCGTCGACCTTGGCGGCGAGCGCGCGGTTCCTGGCGAAATTCGCCTCCTGGAAGCGCGGGTGGGCGGCGCGGCGGCCGTCGACCTGGGCGAAATCGGTGAAGGCGCCGGTCAGGAAGCCGCGGCCAAGCGGCGAGTAGGCGACGAAGCCGATGCCGAGCTTTCGGGTGGTCTCGCGCGTCGTCTCGGCCTCGGCGCGGTAGAGCAGCGAATATTCGGTCTGCACCGCCGCGATGGGATGCACCGCATGGGCGCGGCGAATGGTCTCCGGCGCCGCCTCGGACAGGCCGAGGAAGCGCACCTTGCCCTGCTCGACCAGGCGCTTCATCGCCCCGACCGTGTCCTCGATCGGCACGTTCGGGTCGACCCGGTGCTGGGTGTAGAGGTCGATCGCCTCGACGCCGAGCCGCCCCAGGCTGGCCTCGCAGGCGGCGACCACATAGTCGGGCCGGCCGTTCACGAAGGCGCGGCCGTCCGGGGTGCGGCCCTGGCCGAACTTGGTGGCGAGGACGACCCGGTCGCGCCGCCCCTTGATGGCGCGGCCGACCAGGGTCTCGTTGTGGCCGTTGCCGTAGATGTCGGCGGTGTCGAGATGGTCGACGCCGCGGTCGATGGCATGGCGGACGAGGTCTTCCGACTGGGCGTCGCTGGCCTCGCCGTAGACGCCGGACAGCGGCATGCAGCCGAGCCCGATCGCCGAGACCGACAGGCCGCCGAGCCGCCGATGTTCGATCTTGTCCGCCATGCCGTCACCTCGTCTGTCGTTGGGGAGTAGGATGCCTTCTAGCGTAATTCCCATTCGGAGCGAACGCCGGCCCGTTCATCGTAGGGTGGGCATCGGCGCAGCCGACGCCCCCGTCACGTCCATCACCTCTCCCCGGCGGGGAAAGGTCGAGTCGCGCGAAGCGCGACCGGGTGAGGGGACCGGGGCGACGCAGTTCCTTGTCGGGCGGCGGCAGCGCCGTAGGCCGCAGGGTAGGCACCGGCGTGCCGATGCTCACCCTACAATGACGGCGCCTTGTCGGCGAGCGGCGCGGCTTCCATCCGTCATCGCAGGGGCAAAGCCGATGCCCACGTGACGTAGGCATGCCGTGCATGCCCGCCCCACATCCTTGCTTGCCTACCGCAGCTCCGCCTGCAGCCCGCCGGTGAAGCGGCTCAGCTCGATGCCGTGGCCGACCGGGAGCAGCAGCGAGGTGATGTGCGGCTTCGCGCGCACCGCGTGGCGATACGCGGCGGCGTTGGCGCGGTTGCTTCGGGGCTCGGTCATGTTGTCGGCGGCGATCAGGGCGCCCGGCGCGAGCTTGGGATAGAACAGGTCGAGGCAGGGGATGTAGAGGTCCTTCCACAAGTCGACCAGGACGAAATCGAACGGGCCGTCAAGCCGCGGCAGCACGTCGAGCGCGTCGCCGGCGTGGAACTCGACCACATCCCGCAGGCCGGCGCGCTCCAGCATCCGGCGCGCAAAATCCTGCTTCGCCGGGTCCAGCTCCACGGTCAGGACGCGGCCACCGGTGGCGCGCGCGGCGTCGGCGAACCACAGGGTCGAATAGCCGTAGGAGGTGCCGAGCTCCAGGACGCGCCTTGCTCCGGTGCCCTTGGCGAGCAGGTTCAGGAGCGCACCGGTCTCGGGGCCGACCGCGAGCAGGCGGCGGTCGAGCGGCAGCGTCCGATCCCCGTCTTCCGCCGCCCGGCGCCGGTCGTATTCCGCCAATGCCGCGGCGAAGCCGTCGTCCATCGCATCCATCCTTGTCGGTCTCAGCCCTGTCATTCTATCAAGGCGGCCGCGTGGTCGAGAGCCGGGAGAGCGAGCCATGGCACGGCGGACGATGCGTCTCGGGGCCTTCATGCGGCCGATCTCGATCCACACCGGCGCGTGGCGCTATCCCGGCGCCTACCCGGACGCCAATTTCAACTTCGGCCATATCCGCCGCTTCATCCAGAAGCTCGAGGCCGGCAAGTTCGACGCCTTCTTCATGGCCGACCACCTCGCCGTGCTGAACATGCCGGTCGAGGCGCTGAAGCGGAGCCACACCGTCACCTCGTTCGAGCCGTTCACGCTGCTCGGCGCGCTCGCCGGCGCGACCGAGCATATCGGCCTCGTCGCCACCGCCTCGACGACCTTCGACCTGCCCTACCACATCGCCCGCCGCTTCGCTTCGCTCGACCACATCTCCGGCGGCCGCGCCGGCTGGAACATCGTCACCACCTCGAACCCCGACGCGGCGCTGAATTTCGGGCTCGAGGAGCACATGGAGCACGCCGAGCGCTACCGGCGGGCACGGGAGTTCTACGACGTCGTGACCGGCCTCTGGGACAGCTTCGCCGACGACGCCTTCGTCCGCGATGCCGAAAGCGGCATCTATTTCGAGCCGGAGCGGATGCACGTCCTCGGCCACCAGGGCCAATATCTCTCGGTGCGCGGGCCGCTCAACATCGCGCGGCCGGTCCAGGGCTGGCCGGTCATCGTGCAGGCCGGCGCGTCGGAGCCCGGCCGCCAGCTCGCCGCCGAGACCGCCGACGTCGTCTTCGCCGGCTTCGGCAATCTCGACGCCGGCCGGGCCTTCTACGCCGACGTGAAGGGCCGGATGGAGAAGCTCGGGCGCAGCCGCGACCATTTGAAGATCCTGCCCGGCGCCTTCGTCGTGGTCGGCGACACCGTCGAGGCGGCGAAGGCGAAGCGGGCGAAGCTCGACAGCCTGGTCCACTACGACAGCGCGATCTCCTCGCTCTCGATCGCGCTCGGCACCGACGCCTCGACATTCGATCCCGACGCGCCGCTGCCCGCGGTGCCGGAGACCAACGCCAGCAAGAGCGGCCGCGAGCGCGTGATCGAGATGGCGAAGCGGGAGGGCCTCACCGTTCGCCAGCTCGCCCAGCGGCTCGGCGGCTTCTCCGGCCTCGCCTTCGTCGGCACGCCCGAGACGATCGCCGACGAGATGGAGGAATGGATCGAGACCGAGGGCAGCGACGGGTTCAACGTGATGTTCCCGTATCTTCCGGCCGGGCTCGACGAGTTCGTCGACCGCGTGGTGCCCGAGCTCCAGCGCCGCGGCCTGTTCCGCCGCGAGTATGAGGGCCGGACGCTGCGCGAGAATCTCGGCCTGCCGAGGCCGGAGAACCGGTTCTTTCAGGGCATTTCTTCGTAGGGTGGGCAAGCGCAGCTTGCCCACGACGTGGGCATCGCGTTTGTGATGCCCACCCTACGGCTGACAGGCCCCCTCCGGCTCGTCGCCACCTCCCCGTTTCACGGGGAGGATTGACGCCGCCCCTGATCCTCCCCCGCGCAGCGAGGGAGGGGGACCATGCGAAGCATGGTGGAGGGGGCAAGCCGACTAATACAGGATGGGCACGCCAGCCACCTGCGCGATTGCCAGGACAACCCCCTCCAACTGCTCGTCATCCAGCACGTCGCGCGCGGTCACGCGGAAAACCCGGATACCTTGCGCGGCGAGGAACTCGTCGCGATGCCGGTCGCGTGAGGTACCTTCATCGGTACCGTGGAACTCGCCGTCGACCTCGACCGCAAGCCGAACGGCAGCGCAATAGAAGTCGAGAACATAGGGACCGACGGGGTGCTGTCGGCGAAAGTGCAGCTTCGCAAGCCCGCCCCGACGCAGCATTTGCCAGAGGACGACCTCTGGCAGTGTCATCTTGCTGCGTAAGGCTCTTGCCCGCGAAAAAGTGGCACGCGGAGCACGCATCCGACCCTCGGGGTTTCCCGGGTCGATTGAACACCTGTTGGTTGCATCCGCCAAGCGGGCCCCCTCCGGCTCGCTGCGCTCGCCACCTCCCCCGTTTCACGGGGAGGATTGACGCCCGATCCTCCCCCGCGCAGCGGGGGAGGGGGACCATGCGAAGCATGGTGGAGGGGGCGCCTTGCAGGGCGTGCATGCGGGGCGATGCCCACCCTGCGGCGCTACGGCGCGACGATGGGCTCGGCCTTCAGCACCGGCTCGCGCACCGGCGTGTTCGGAAACAGCGAGCCTTCCTCGAACCAGCTCCGCGGCGCCGGCTGGCCCCACAGCGTCTGCCGGGTCGGGTCGCGCAGATCCCAGCGGATCGGCTCGTGCTCGGGATCCATGGTCTGGTAGTCCGAGGTGAAGAACTCGACGCGGTGGCCGTCGGGGTCGCGGACGTAGAGGAAGAAGGCGTTGGAGATGCCGTGGCGGCCCGGCCCGCGCTCCATGTTCTTGAGGTAGCCGGTCGTCGCCATCACGTCGCAGATGCGCACGATGTCCATCGGCTCGGCGGTGTAGACGCCGATATGGTGCAGGCGCGGGCCGTAGCCGTTGGTGAAGGCGATGTCGTGCACCGTGCCCTTGCGGTGCATCCACACCGCCCAGAGGTCGCGCCCGTCCGAGGTGTCGGTGAACTCGGTGACGCGGAAGCCGATGTCGCTGAAGAAATCGACGCTCTTCTGCACGTCCGGCGTGAAGCAGTTGATGTGGTCGATCCGGGTGACGCGGGCGCCGCGATGGGTGCCGTATTTCTGGTGGAGCGAAGGCACCCGCTCCATCGAGGCATAGAAATCGACCGGCATGCCGACCGGGTCGATCACCCGCAGCGTGCGGCCCTGGTGCGGATGCTCCGGCCACGCGATGCGAAGCCCGCGCCCCTCGAAATATTTTCGCGCCTTGTCGAGGTCGTCCTCGCTCGCGACCTTGAAGCCGATCGCGCGGGCGAGCGGGTCCGGCGAGCGGGAGAGCACGATCGAGTGGTGGTTCCGCTCCTCGATGCCGCGCAGATAGATCGCGTCCTTGTCCTCGGCGGTGACGTTGTAGCCGAGGCAGTCGACATAGAACGCGCGCGACAGCGCGAGGTCAGTCACGCCGAACTCGACATGGCTCGCCCGGACCACGTTGAACGGCGGATCGAAATTCGGCTTGGGGATGGGCATCGCAGTGTCTCTTTCGTTATGCCGTCGAGCATCGTCACGGCCGGGCTGCGCCCAGCCTTGATCCGCATCAAGTCCCGATCTTCGGCGGGGCCTTGTTGCCGAGCGCGATCGCGATGTTCTTGGTCTCCATGTAGAAGTCGAACGAGTAGTCGCCGCCGTCGCGGCCGATGCCCGAGGCCTTCATGCCGCCGAACGGCGTCGGCAGGTGGCGGACGTTCTCGGAATTGACCCAGACCATGCCGGCGTCGAGCGCCTGCGCCACGCGGTGGGCGCGGCCGACGTCGGAGGTCCACAGATACCCCGCGAGGCCGTAGGCGACGTCGTTGCCGAGCGCGATGGCCTCGGCCTCGTCGGCGAACGGGATCACCGTCAGCGCCGGGCCGAAGATCTCCTCCTGGGCGATCGTCATGTCGTTGCGGGCGCCGAGATAGAGCGTCGGCTCGACGAAATTGCCCCTGCCGCCGTTGAACGCGGCGCGCCCGCCGCCGACCGCGATGGCGGCGCCGTCCTTCCGCGCCGCGTCGGCATAGGACAGCACCTTGTCGACGTGGCTCGGGTGGATCAGCGGCCCGACCTCGGTCGCGGGGTCGAGCGGGTGGCCGACCTTGAGCCGCTTCACCCGCTCGGCGAGGCGGGCCGAGAAGTCCTGGTAGATCGAGGCCTGCACCAGCGCCCGCGAGGAGGAGGTGCAGCGCTCGCCGTTCAGGCTGTAGATCATGAACAGCACGGCATCGAGCGCGCGGTCGAGGTCGGCGTCGTCGAACACGATCACCGGGTTCTTGCCGCCGAGCTCGAAATGGACGCGCTTCAGCGTCGCCGCGCCCTGGCGCATGATCATGCTGCCGGTGATCGATTCGCCGACGAAGGCGACCGCCTTGATGTCCCTGTGCTCGGTCAAGGCGCGGCCGGCGTCTTCGCCAAACCCATGCACGACGTTCAGCGCCCCCGGCGGCAGGCCGGCCTCGAGGCAGATCTTCCCGAGCAGCGCCGCGGTCAGCGGGCTCCACTCGGCCGGCTTGTGGACGACCGTGCAGCCGGCGGCGAGCGCGGGCGCGATCTTCCAGGTCGAGAGCATGAACGGCGTGTTCCACGGCGTGATGACGCCGACCGCACCGATGGCCTGGCGCATGGTGTAGTTGATGTGGGTGTCGCAGGGCAGCGACAGGCCGTCGGCGGCGCCGGGCGCGCGGTCGGCGAAGAAGCGGAAGTTCTCCGCCCCGCGCAGCGCCGCGCTCCGCATGTAGCGGATCGCCTGCCCGGTATCCATCGACTCGACGATCGCGATTTCTTCCGCATGAGCCTCGATCGCGTCGGCGACGGCGTGGAGGATCTTGCGCCGCGCCTCGCCGCCCATGCGGCCCCAGCCGGTGCGGAACGCCTTCTGCGCGGCGCGGGCGGCGCGGTCGATGTCGGCGGCGGTGCCGCGCGCGACCTTGGCCAAGACCGCGTTGTCGACGGGGGAGAGCGTCTCGAAGGTCTCGCCCGATCCGGCATCGTCCTTGCCGTCGATCAGATGCGGCACCGGCGCCGTGCGGAACGGCGCGAGATAGGTCTCGGCCTTGGCGGCGAGCTCGTCCAGGGTCGCGGTCACGGTCGCCATTCAGGTCTTCTCCCTGGTCCGCTCGCGGATGGTGTTGCGGCGGAACGTCATCTCGGTGATCTCGTGGACCTCGACCGTGATGCCGATGGTCTCGCGCTCCAGCACCGCGCCGAGCGTCGTCTCGATCGCGGCGAGGACGCCCTTGCCGAGCGCCTCCCGCGCCGCCTCGCTCCGCCCGATCCGGAGGCGGATCGTGGCGTGGATGAACATGTGCTTCGGATTGCCGTCGGCGATGCGGTAGAAGGGGCGGGGCGCCGCCCGCACGCGGATCGCCGGCAGGTCGGCGACGCCGCTCGCGAGCGCGACGGCGTGGACGGCGTCGATCATCTCTTGGATGGCGACGTGCTCTTCCAGGTTGGTCGAATATTCGACGACGATATGGGGCATCGCCCGGCTCCTTCGGTGCTCCGCCGTCATTGCGAGGAGCACCGAACTCGGGCTTGCCCAAGTTCGGCACCCGTAGATGCTGAAGTCGGACAGGTCCGACTTCAGTGCGACGAAGCAATCCAGGGGCGGCGAGCGCCGGCGTCTGCAGCCCCTGGATTGCTTCGCTTTGCTCGCAATGACGGCAGCGCCACCGTTTCGTATAACACCAAACGAATTCGTGGACGGCGGTCAAGCGGGGAGGGCGGAATGCGGCTGGCAAGTTTCGAGGGGCCGGAGGGCGCCTCGTGGGGCGCGGTGACGGACGAGGGCGTCGCCGACGCCCGGCGGCGCGCCATCGGGCGGCGCTTCCCGACCCTGCTCGACGCGCTGCGCGCCGAGGCGCTGGCGGACGTCCGCGCCGCCTTCGCCGACGCCAACGCGGACCATGCGCTCGCGAATGTCCGCCTGCTGCCGCCGGTGCCGGCGCCGGGCAAGATCGTCTGCGTCGGCGTCAACTACGCCAACCGCAACGAGGAGTACGGCGACGGCCAGCCTGCCGCGAAATATCCCTCGCTGTTCGTCCGCTTCCCCGAGAGCTTCGTCGGCCACGACACGCCGATCGAGCGCCCGCCGGAATCCGACCAGTTCGACTACGAGGGCGAGATCGCCCTCGTCGTCGGCAAGGCCGGCCACAAGGTCCCGAAGGCCGAGGCGCTCGCGATCGTCGCCGGCGCGACCCTCGCCAACGAGGGCTCGGTGCGCGACTGGCTGCGCCATTCCCGCTTCAACGTGACGCCGGGCAAGAACTTCGACCGCTCCGGCAGCCTCGGCCCGTGGATGGTGACGGCCGACGCGCTCGATCTCGCGAAGCCGCAGCGCCTCACCACGCGCGTCAACGGCGAAGTCCGCCAGGACGACACCACCGACCACATGATCTTCGGCTTCGCCGACCTCATCGCCTACATCACGATTTTCACCACGCTGAAGCCGGGCGACGTCCTCCTCACCGGCACGCCGGTCGGCGCCGGCGCCCGCTTCGATCCGCCGAAATGGCTGGTGCCGGGCGATGTCGTCGAGGTCGAGGTGCCGGCCCTCGGGCTCTTGCGCAACCGGGTGGCGGCGGGGCAATAGTTTGGCCCCCGGCCGAAGGGCGGGTGGCGCGTGCAGGGAGAACGACCATGAAGAAAGATGCCAAGCCCGCGGCGAAGAGCGGCGCCGAGCGCCTGCTGTCCTCGCTCGCCGAACACGGCATCGACTATTTCTTCTTCAACCCCGGCACCGATTTCGCCCCGATCATCGAGGCCTTCGCCGGCAATCGCGACTCCAACGCGATGCCGCGGCCGATGCTGATGATGCATGAGAACACCGCCGTCACCATGGCCCACGGGGTGACCCTCGCCACCGGCAAGCCGCAGGCGGTGATGGTCCACACCAGCGTCGGCACCGGCAACGCCGTCAACGCCCTCATCAACGCCAGCCGCGACCGCGCCCCGATGGTGCTGATGGCCGGCCGTTCGCCGCTCTACGAGCAGGGGCCGCTCGGCGCCCGCAACGGCGGCATCCACTGGGGCCAGGAGATGTTCGACCAGGGCGGCATGGTCCGCGAGTGGGTCAAGTGGGACTACGAGCTGCGCGGTCCCGAACAGGCCGAGGCGGTGGTCGCCCGCGGCTACGAGATGGCGACGACCTCGCCGCAGGGCCCGGTCTACATCACGCTGCCGCGCGAGCCGCTGGCCGAGCGGGGCGACGCCGTCAACGCGCCCTCCCACAACCCGCGCCCGGTGGCCGACCTGCCCGGTCCCTCGCCGCAGGCCGTCGCCACCCTGGCCGACTGGATCGCCGGGGCGAAGGCGCCGCTCATCATCTCCTCGTGCGTCGGGCGCCGGCCGGGCGAGACCGAGGCGCTGCAGGCCTTTGCCGAGCGCTTCGCCATCCCGGTGGTGCTGTCGAACCCGCACTACATGTGCATCCCGGCGTCCTCGCCGATGCACCAGGGCTTCATGCCCGGCAAGCTGCTGCCCGAGGCCGACCTCGTCATCGTCATCGAGTCCGACGTGCCGTGGATGCCGAGCCAGATCGCGCCCGACCCGTCGGCGCGCATCGTGCAGATGGGCGAGGATCCGATCTACGCCCGCTATCCGATGCGGAGCTTCCCGACCGACCTCACCATCACCGCCGCGACCGTGCCGGCGCTGGAGGAGCTGACCGCCGCGCTCGACGAGAAGGGCCTCGCCAAGAAGAAGGCGGTGGCCGAGCGCGCCAGGAAGTTCGCCAAGCGGCACGACGAGATGGGCAAGGAGGCGCGCGCCAAGGCCGTGCCCTACGACAACGGCGCGATCTCGCCGGAATATCTCAGCCGCTGCATCGCCGAGGCGGTGGGCGACGACGCCATCATCGTCAACGAGTACCCGCTGCGCGTCGACCACGCGCCGCGCGAGGAGCCGGGCACCTATTTCTCGCTCGGCTCGGCCGGCGGCCTCGGCTGGGCGGTAGGCGCGGCGCTCGGCGTCAAGCTGGCGCGGCCCGAGCGGCTGGTGGTCGCGGTCGCCGGCGACGGCGCCTATGTGTTCGCCAACCCGACGGCGTGCCACTGGGCGGCCGAAGTCCACAAGCTGCCGATCCTCACCATCGTCTTCAACAACGCGCTCTACGGCGCGGTGCGCGGCGCGACGCTGTCGATGTATGCCGGCGGCAACACCAAGGACACCAAGGGCCGCTTCCTCGCCGAGCTGCCGGCGACCGACTACGAGAAGCTGGTCGAGGCCAATGGCGGCTACGGCGAGCGCGTCGAGGACCCGGCCGAGCTGCCGAAGGCGCTGAAGCGCGCCATCAAGGCGGTCGAAGGCGGCCGGCAGGCGCTGCTGAACGTCGTCACGCCGTACTGACGGCCGGGCGACCCGCCTTCGTAGCTTTGTAGGGTGGGCGAGCGCAGCTTGCCCACGTCTTTCGTCGTCACGCGCCGGGGCCGGCGGTCGCGCGGCGGCCCCCTCCACCATGCTTCGCATGGTCCCCCTCCCCCGCTGACGCGGGGGAGGAACCGCGCCGCGCCCGATGAGGCCACGCCATAGGGCGTTCATGCCCGCGCTGCACCGCGCCCCAGACCTCGCGGGCGATCTCGACGCAGAGGGCGAGCTTCCGCCCCGGCTGGGCCGAGGCGAAGCCGCCTTGCGGCCACCGCCCGGGCTCCTGGGCCGGCCTTTTCCGGGGAAGCGAATCGGGCTCGAATCGCGGGCGCGACGGGTTTACGCCTGCAGGCCGTTCCGGCGGCGGCGCTACCGGGGCGGCGGCGGTGCGGCGAGGCGGTCGCCGCCCTCGACCCGGGTCTCGACGCCGAGCGTCTTGGCGAGGCTCTCGCCGGCGCGGGCCTGCACGAAAAGGGCATGGATCCCGCGCCCGATCAGCCGGCTCCCGGCCGCGTTGCGCGGCGCGATGAGGCGGCCATAGCCGCCGGCGGACTCCGCGGCGGCGGCGATGGCTTCGAGCGCCTCCGCCGCCGCGGTCATCGCCGCCTCGACCGCGGCGGCCTGGTCCGGGGCGCGCGCCGCGCCGAGGGCGGCGATGCCGGGACCGGCGACGACGGCGCCGCGGGCGCTGCGATAATGGCCGCGATAGAGCGCCGCGAGGCCGCGCTCGGCGGCGACGAAATCGGCGGCGGCGGCGCCGGAGAAGCAGTCCTCGGCGGCATCGTCGTCGTGCAGGACCAGCGACAGCTTCAGCCGCTCGCCGGCAAGGCTCTGGAACGACTCGTCGCCGAACGCGGTGAAGAGCGCGGCCAGGGCCTGCGCCGGCGGCTCGGCGAGGAGCGCCGCCCGCGCGCTGCCGCCCGCCGCCCAGTCGGTGGCGATCCGGCCGAGATCCTCGACCAGGAGGTCCGTCGCGAGCCTGAGATAGGCGCGCCGGCGCCCGCAGTCGTCGTGGGCGCAGGCGTCGCGCGCATAGTCGCCCGCCGGGCGGCGGCCGCCCTCGCCCCACAAGAGGAACTCGACGACGTGGTAGCCGGCCGCGACATTGGTCGGGATGCCGTCGGCGTCCTGGAGCGCGGCGAGGAGGCGGCGGTCGATCTCGTCGGCCATCACCGTGCGGCCGCCGATCGTGATCGCGCGGCGGCCGATCACGTCGGCATGGGCGAACGGGTTCTCGCCGGTGCGGGCGGGCGCGGCGGTATAGTCGATCAGCCCCGGCTCGATCGGCCAGGCGTCGACCCGGCGCTGCCAGGCCGCGGTCCGCGGGCTGGCGAAGCCGAGGCTCGCCGCCATCTCGTAGGGCTCGCGCGCGGCGATCCAGGCGGCGCGGGCGGCGTCGAGCATCGGGGCGCTCGGCTCGGCGAGGAAGGCGAGGACGCTGCGGCGGAGGGTTTCTCCGGCGGCGAGCGCGTCGCCGTACATCGCCGCGGCGATGCCGGCCTCCGTGGTCACGATCTCCTGCGCCGACGGCACCGCCGCGGCCTCGGCGGGACGGACCAGCGCCAGCGCGGCCAGCATCGTGCCGACCGCGACGAGGCGGTGGCGGGGCCTCGCGGCCGGTGGCGGATTCGTGACGTTGCGCGCGCGCCCGGCAGGATACCATCGGCAGGACGGCGCGACCGGGGCGTGAGGCCGCCGCATGCTGCGCCTCCCTCCTCGTCCGCGCCGGCGCCTGCAACGGCGGGCGGCATTGGCGCGTTGCTGAGGCTGCGGCACACTAGACGGGCGGAGCGGCCTGCGGCAAGCGAGCCGCCCGCCGGAAAGGCATCGCCATGAACAAGCTCCTGCTCGTCGTCCTGCTGACGCTCGGCGCCGCGACCGCGGCCGAGGCCCAGGGCCGCCGCCCCGACAGCCTCGCGCTGAGCTGCGGCCAGGCCAAGGCGCTGGTCAGCGCCCGGGGTGCCGTGGTCATGACCACCGGCGGCCCCGACATCTACGACCGCTATGTCCGCGACGGCGGCTTCTGCGCCACCAGCCTCACCACCCAGCCGGCCTATATCGCCACCCGCAACCGGCGCCAGTGCTTCGTCGGCTATCGCTGCGTGCCGATCGTGGTGCCGAACAACGCGCCCGTCCCCCCTCGCTAGCGTCCCGCCCGTGCGCCTTTCGCCGCCGCAAAGAACGGTTGCGGCGGCGCCGCGATGGCATCAGGTTGCGACCCGCAACATCACGGGAACGGGGCCGGCCGCGGCCGGCTGCCGAAAAGGGGACGAGGCATGGGGAAGCGCACTCAACTCATCGCCGCGGCGCTCGCCGCGGCCGCGCTGGCGGCGGCGCCGGCGGCCAGGGCCGAGGACGTCGTGAAGGTCGGCATGATCGCGCCGCTGTCGGGGCCCGCCTCCCTGTTCGGCGTGAGCTGGCACGAGGGCATCGCCGCCTATCTCAAGCTCCACGGCGACGTCGTCGACGGCCACAAGGTCGAGATCATCGAGCGCGACCTTCCCGGGCCCGACCCGCTGAAGGCCCGCGCGCTGGCCCAGGAGCTGATCGTCAAGGAGGGCGTGCAGTATCTCATCGGCTTCGTCTACACGCCGAACGCCCTCGCGGTGGCGCCGCTGATCACCGCGGCGAAGATGCCGACCATCATCTTCACCGCCTCGACCTCGAACATCGTCGACAAGTCGCCCTACTATCTCCGCTCCAGCGACACTGTCGCCCAGATCTCGGCGCCCGAGGCGCTCTACGCGCTGAACCAGGGCTACAAGACCATCGTCTCGGTGGTCGCCGACTACGGCCCCGGCTGGGACGCCGAGAAGGCGTTCGACAACACCTTCGAGAAGAACGGCGGCAAGGTCCTCGCCAAGATCCGGATGCCGCTCTCGACCAGCGACTACGTGCCCTACATCCAGCGCGCGGCGTCCGCGCATGCCCAGGCGATGTTCGGCTTCCTGCCCGGCGCCGGCGCCACCTTCCAGTTCCTCACCGCCTACAACAACAGCGGGCTCCGCAAGACGCTGCCCTATCTCGGCCAGGGCGAGACCAACGAGCACGACCTGCCGCGCTTCGGCGACGTCGTGAACGGGCTGATCTCCGACTTCTATTATTCGTCCGCGCACAAGAACAAGGAGAACGACGACTTCAAGGCGGCGCTGGCCGGGCTGTTCCCGAGCGCGATCGCCAACCCGTACCACGCCGACGCCACCGCCGGCATGGCGATGCTCTACCACATGATCGCCGCGACCCACGGCAGGAAGGACGGCGACGCCGCCATGGCCGCCGCCAAGGGCATGACGTGGGAGGACATCCGCGGCCCGCTGAAGGTCGACCCCCGCACCCGCAACCTGATCCAGAACGTCTGGATCCGCCGGGTCGAGAAGGACGCCAGCGGCAAGCTCTACAACAAGGAGATCATGTCCTACCCGATGCAGCCCGACTACGGCCGCCCCGACACCCCGCTGCCCACCCTCGCCGACACCAAGGGGCAGAGCCTCGAATAGCTGCGTCGGCTGATCCTTCCCTGTGCGAACTCGCGTGTTCGCGAGTTCGCCATCCAGGATCGCAAGTCGAGCAGGCTCGACTTGCGTGCGGGGGAGGTGCCGAGCGCAGCGAGGCGGAGGGGGTTCTTTACCGAAGCCGCTGCCGCGTACCCCTCCACCATGCTTCGCATGGTCTCCCTCCCCCGCTGCGCGGGGGAGGATCAGGCGCATCCGGCCCGGCCTTGCGCCAAGCTCGCCGGTGGGGCGGAAGCCGGCCTTCTCCAGCACGCGCCACGAGGCGTGGTTGTCCGGCCGGCACTCGGCGACGACGGTGCGCGCGGGCAGCACGGCCGCGATGCGCGCGCAGAGCGCCGCCGCGGCTTCGCCGGCAATGCCCCGGCGGTGATGGGCGGTGCCGACCCAGTAGCCGATCTCGACCTCGTCCGCGCCATGCAGATGGGCGCCGATCACGCCGGCCAGGACGCCGCCCAGGCGGATGGCGAGGAAGCACTCGTCCGCAGACTCGTTCGCCGCGATCAGCCGCCGGGCGTCCGCGCGCGTGAAGGGCGCTTCGAGGAACGAGATCGCCCCGGTGATCGCCGGATCGTCGGTCAGCGCAGCCAGCGTCCCGGCGTCCGCCGCCGCCAGCGGCTCCAGCGCCAGCCGGGCGGTCGACGTGGCGAGCAGGTTGGCGAGGGGTTCGATCGTCATGGCTGCTGTCGGCCGGGTCGGCCTCCGCCTGTCATCCCGGACGCGCGCGGCCCGATCCGGGTCCGGCCGCGAACGCCGTTCTCGGCCCCGGATCCCGGATCGGTGCTCTGCGCCGTCCGGCGACGGTGGACGGCTGGCGTTGGCTCAGCCCGGCCGCTTCGGGATGTTGAGCGCGCGCTCGACCGCGGGGCGGGCGACGCCGCGCTCCAGCCAGGCCGGGACGCGCTTCAGCGCGTCGAACTCGACCAGCTCGCGAGCCCCGTAGAAGCCGACGAGGTTGCGGACCCAGCCCAGCATCGAGACGTCGGCGATCGAATAGTCGCCCATGATCCAGTCGCGCCCGTCGAGGCGGGTCTCCAGCACGCCGAGGAGGCGCTTCGATTCGGCGACGTAGCGCTGCAGCGGCCGCTTGTCCTCGATGTCCTTGCCGGCGAACTTGTGGAAGAAGCCGACCTGCCCGAACATCGGCCCGATGAACGCCATCTGGAAGAACACCCACTGGATGGCCTCGTAGCGCTTGGCCGGGTCGGCCGGCACCAGCTTGCCGGTCTTGTCGGAGAGATAGAGCAGGATCGCGCCCGACTCGAACAGGCCGATCGGCTTCCCGCCCGGGCCGTCGGGATCGATGATCGCGGGGATCTTGCCGTTCGGGTTGAGCGACAGGAATTCCGGCGTCCAGCTCTCGTTCTTGCCGATGTCGACCGCGTGCGGCTCGTAGGGCAGGCCGATCTCCTCCAGCATGATCGAGACCTTCACCCCGTTCGGCGTCGGCAGCGAGTAGAGCTGCAGCCGGTCGGGATGCTCGGCCGGCCAGCGGCGCGTGATCGGGAAGGCGGAGAGGTCCGGCATGAGGCGGCTCCGGTAGAGGGAAACGCCGGGTGATAGGCCGGCCGCCGCAGCGAGGCAATGGTACGAGATCGCCGGCCCCGCAATCGCTCGCCCGGATCGCATGGACTGGACCTCTCCCTCCGGGAGAGGTCCAAGGGCGCGCCGGCACTCCTTCGCCTCTCCCGGCGGGAGAGGTCGAGCGCGCTTTCGTATCGTGGGCATGCGCAGCATGCCTACGACGTGGGCATCGGAAGGCCGATGCCCACCCTACAAGTCAGCTCGCCGCCGTCTCGTCCAGCGCCTCGAGCTCGCCGATCATGCGGTCGATCAGGGTGAGGCCGGTCTGCCAGAAGGCGGGATCGCGGGCGTCGAGGCCGAAGGGCTTCAGCAGCTCCGAATGGTGCTTGGTGCCGCCCGCCGAGAGGAGGCCGAGATAGCGCTCGGCGAAGCCGTCGCTGGCGTTCTCGTAGACCGCGTAGAGCGAGTTCACCAGGCAGTCGCCGAAGGCATAGGCGTAGACGTAGAACGGCGAGTGGATGAAATGGCCGATATAGGTCCAGTAGGCCTCGTAGCCGGGGCCGAGATGGACCGCCGGCCCGAGGCTCTCGCGCTGCACCTCGATCCAGATGTCGGAGAGCCGCTCGGAGGTCAGCTCGCCCGCCTCGCGCCGCTCCAGGTGGACCTTGCGCTCGAAGCTGTAGAACGCGATCTGGCGGATCACGGTGTTGATCATGTCCTCGACCTTGGCGGCGAGGAGCGCCTTCTTCTGGCCCGGCTCCTCGGTGGCGGCGAGGATCGAGCGGAAGGTCAGCATCTCGCCGAACACCGAGGCGGTCTCGGCCAGCGTCAGCGGCGTCGGCGCCATCAGCGGGCCGTTCGGCGCCGCCAGCACCTGGTGGACGCCGTGGCCGAGCTCGTGGGCGAGGGTCATCACGTCCCGCGGCTTGCCCTGGTAGTTCAGGAGCACGTAGGGGTGGGCCGACGGCACCGTCGGGTGGGCGAAGGCGCCGGGCGCCTTGCCGGGGCGCACCGGGGCGTCGATCCAGCGCCGGTCGAAGAAGCGGCCGGCGATCTCGGCCATCTCGGGCGAGAAGCGGCGATAGGCCGAGAGCACGGTGTCCTTCGCCTCGGGCCAGGCGATGGTCTTCTGCGGGACCTCGGGCAGCGGCGCGTTGCGGTCCCAATATTCCAGCCGGTCCTTGCCGAACCAGCCGGCCTTGAGCCGGTAGTAGCGGTGCGACAGGCGCGGATAGGACGCGCGCACCGCCTCGACCAGGGCCTCGACCACCTCGCGCTCGACCCGGTTGGCGAGATGGCGCGAGTCCGCGACGTCCTCGAAATGGCGCCAGCGGTCGGAGATCTCCTTGTCCTTGGCGAGCGTGTTGGTGATGAGCGTGAAGGTGCGGAGGTTCTCCTTGAACACCTTGGCGAGGGCGTCGGCGGCGGCGTGGCGGGTCGCCTCGCTCGGCTCCTGGAGGAGGTTCAGCGTCGGCTCGAGCGCGAGGTGCTCGCCGCCGACCTCGAAGCGGAGCGCCGCCAGCGTCTCGTCGAACAGCCGGTTCCACGCCCCGCGGCCGGTGACGAATTTCTCGTGGAACAGCTCCTCGATGCGGTCCTCGAGCTGGTGCGGCCGCTCCTTGCGGACGTCCTCGAACCATGGCCGGTAGCGGCCGAGCTTGGGGTCGGCGAGGAGGCGGTCGAGCACGGCGTCGTCGAGCCGGTTGATCTCCAGCGTGAAGAACAGGAGGTGGGTCGAGGCCGCCGTCAGCTTCTCCGAGACGTCGCCGTAGAACTTGGCGCGGCGCGGGTCGGCGGTGTCGCCGGAATAGAGCAGGCCGGCATAGGAGCCGAGCTTGCCCATGAGGTCGTCGAGCGCCTCGTAGGCCTCGACCGCTTCGAGGAAGCGGCTGGGGCCGTCCTTGGCCGTGGCGATCGCGGCGAGCTTGCCGCGCCAGCGCTCGGCGAAAGCCTTGGCGTCGGCTTCCGAGCGGGCAAGGTCGGCCGCGACGGCGTCGGACTCGATGCCGGGATAGAGGTCGCCGAGGTCCCATTCGGGAAGTTCGCCAAGCCCCGGCTCGGCGGCGAGGGCGGCGGCGGTGGCGCGAACGGGCAGGGTGCGAGGCACGGAACGTCCTTTCGGTCGCGGCGGCTCTGATCGGAAATGGCCGCCCACGATATCGCGTTCCCCGGGCGGGGGATCAAGCGCGG
>DASZVN010000062.1:0-14074 GCA_035547055.1 Hyphomicrobiales bacterium | reverse complement strand
CTTTGCACGATGCGGCGGACGGCGAGGCCGGCGCCGTCGGCGGCGAAGGCGCCGAGGGGGCGGCCGGAGCGGTCGGCATCCACCGCGCGCTGCTGCGCCGCCAGCACCGCGGCGTCCTCGTCGAAGGCGTCGCGGCTGATGTCGAAGAAGGCGCGGGAGGTATCGGGATCGCCGAGCGCAAAGCTCCGCGCCACCGACCAGAAATAATGCGTCGTCCGCTCGGTCTCGGGCGTGATGCCCTGGATCACGACGTGGTGCGGCGGGCCGGGCGGAGTGTTGGCGCCCGCGATCTCGGCGCCGGTCTCGAAATAGACGTAGCCCGGCGCCTGGACGGTCTGCTTGGTCCAGCGGTCCCAGGTGCCGCTCTTGCCCATGGCGCGGTAGATGCCCGGCAGCTCGACGCCCCGCATCATGCGGTAGGTCGTGACGGTCTCGTCCTCGACCGAGAAGTCGAGCGCGTTCTCGACGATGCCGGGCCCCTTCAGCATCTTGTGGACGAAGGCGATGTGGGTGAGGTCGAGAAGGTTGTCGAGCACGAGCTGGTAGTTGGCCTGGAAGACGTGGCGGCCGCGCACCGTGGTCCAGCCCTCGGCATCGTTGAGGCGCCAGTCCGGCAGCGGCGCCGCCCCGGCCGCGGCGGGGTCGCCCATCCAGATCAGGACGATGCCGTCCACCTCGCGCACCGGATAGGCGCGGACGGCGAGGCTGTGCGGGATCGACTCCTGGCCCGGGATCAGCCGGCACACGCCGTCGCCGTCGAAGCGGGCGCCGTGATAGCCGCATTGCAGCGTGTCGCCGACGATCGTGCCGAGCGAGAGCGGGAACTTGCGGTGGGCGCAGCGGTCGACGAGGGCGGCGGGCCGCCCGTCGCCCCGGCGGAACAGCACGATCTCCTCGCCGCAGATGGTGCGGGCGAGCGGCTCCGCGCCGAGCTCGTCCGCATAGGCCGCGACGTACCAGGCCGCCCGCACCGGCGCGAAGACCTCGGTCGCGAGCGGGTTGTCGCGGGCGGGGCGGGGCATCTCGGTCATATCTGCTCTCCTGGCTCTCCGTCGTCATGGCCGGGCTTGTCCCGGCCATCCTCCTTCGTAGGGTGGGCATGCGAACATGCCCACGTCGTGGGCATCGGCTGTGCCGACGCCCACCCTACGAAGACACGTCAGGGCCCGACCAGCGTCACGCGCGAATAGTGCGAGTCGGTGTATTCGCGGATCGCGGCGATCTTGCCGTCGCGGATATCGAAGATGAAGCAGTAGCGGTTCCTGTAGTCCTTGCCGTTATGGGCCTTGCCGCTGCCGATCGCCTCCATGATGACGGCATCGTCGGTCGCGTGCCATTTCTGCACGTCCATGGAGCTGCCGTGCGGCAGCATCTTCTTCACGTGGGCGGCGAAGTCCTTGAGGCCCTGCTTGCCCTTCCAGACGCTCGGCGCGCCCGGCATCTCGAACATGAAGCTGTGGGTGACGTCGTCGGTGACGCGGTTCAGCGCCGCGTCGACATCGCCCCGCGCCCGGTCGGCGAAATAGGCCTTGATCAGCGCAATGTTGTCCTCGGCGGCCATGGCGTCCCTCCGTTTCCGGCGATGCTACATCGTCGGGTCCTTCGGCAAAACCAGCCGACGCCGGACCGGCAGCAGTACGAGGCCGAAGCGGCGGGCGACGAAGCCCCAGAGGCCGTAAGGCGCGAGCAGCATCACCGCGATCGCGAGGGCGCCGAGCAGGATCAGGTACCAGGTGCCGTAGTCGGCGAGGTAGGTCTGGAGCAGGTAGAACACCAGCACGCCGACGATCGGCCCTTCCAGCGTGCCGATGCCGCCGATCACCACGATGACGATGACATAGGCGGTCCAGTCCAGCACCGAGAAGGCGGAGTCCGGCGAGATGCGCGCCTTCTGGAGATAGATCAGCGCGCCGACCATCCCGGTGCCGACTGCGGTGAAGACGTAGACCAGGAGCTTGGTGCGGAAATTGTTCACCCCGGCGCTGCCGGACGCTGCCTCCGAGTCGCGGATCGCCGAGAGCGCGAGGCCGAGCCGCGAGCGCAGGACGGCATAGGCGGCGGCGATGGCGAGCACCGCGATCGCGAGCGCGACCCAGTAGTCGAGAATGTCGCGCGCCGCCGGGATGCGCACGTCGAACAGCTCGCGGATGGCGTGGAGGCCGGGGAGGGAGTTCACCACCGAGGTCGGCAGCGACATGCCGGTGCCGCCGCCGAGATCGCGGATCTGGGCGAAGATCAGCCGCCACACCTCGGCGACGACCCAGGTGCCGATGGCGAAATAGGCGCCGCGCAGGCGGAAGATGACCGGCGCCGCGATCAGCGCGGCGAGGCCGGCGCCGATCCCGGCGAGCGGGATCGCGACGAGCGGGTCGATGCCGGCCATGATCGCCGAGGCGAACAGGAGATAGCCACCGAGGCCGACGAAGGCCTGCTGGCCGACCGAGACCAGCCCGGCATAGCCGGCGAGGAGGTTCCACATCTCCGCCAGCGCCAGCATGTAGAACACGAAGATGAGGTTCTGCACCGCCTCGCGCCCGGCGAAGCTCGGCAGCGCCGCGAACACCACGACCACGACGAGACCGGCGAACAGCACGAGCCGCGACAGCCCGGTCGCGGTCTCGACGCGGGCGCCCTGCACGGCGGGCGAGGCTGGGCGGTTGTCGGCGGCGGCGTCCATCACGAGCGCACATTCGGCCTGAGCGGGCAGGCCCCCTCCACCATGCTTCGCATGGTCCCCCTCCCCCGTCTGCGACAGGGGAGGATCCAAGCCGCAGCGTCGATCCTCCCCTGCCTGACATCGGGTCTGCCCGATGTCAGCTCTGGAGTGCAGAAGTCGGGCAGGCCCGACTTCTGTGCGGGGGAGGTGGCGAGCGCAGCGAGCCGGAGGGGGCCGTTTTGAGGCGAGAACATCTCAATCCACCGCGCGGGGGAAGAAGCCGCGCGGCCTGAGCACCAGAACCACGAGGAAGGCGAGGTGGCCGGCGAGGATCTGCCATTCCGGATTGATCCGCGCGCCCACCGTCTGCGCCACGCCGATCACGACCCCGCCGGCGAGCGTTCCCCAGAAGCTGCCGATGCCGCCGATGATCACCGCCTCGAAGGCATAGAGCAGCCGGCCCGGCCCCGCGGTCGGGTCGAAATTCGCCCGCATGCCGAGATAGAGCGCGGCGATCGCGACCACGACCAGCGCCACCCCCATCGCCGCGGCGAAGGTGCGGCGGTGGTCGATCCCCATCAGCGCCGCCATCTCGGCGTCGTCGGAGGTGGCGCGGAAGGCGCGGCCGAGCCGGGTGCGGTAGAACAGGAGGTTCAGCAGGAGGATCACCGCGACCGCCGAGACCAGCGTCAGGAGCGGCACCACGCCGACCGCGACGCCGTGGCCGAGCGCGAGCGAGGAGGTCTCGATCGGCCCGGCGTCGAGGCGGCGGCTGTCGGCCGAGAACACCTGCAACAGGCCGTTCTCGATGACGATGGAGAGGCCGAAGGTGACGAGAAGCGGCGGCAGGAGGTCGTGGCCGAGGGTGCGGTTCAGCAGCACGAACTGCAGCGCGTAGCCGACCGCGAACAGGATCGGCAGCGCGACCAGGGTCGCCGTCCAGGGGTCGAGCCCGAGCGCGGTCGTGAGCGTCAGGATGACGAAGGCGGCCAGCACGATGAGGTCGCCATGGGCGAGGTTGACGAGGCGCATCACCCCGAAGATCACCGACAGCCCGGCCGCGAACAGCGCATAGAGCCCGCCGAGCAGCACGCCCTGGATCAGCGTGTTGGCCCAGCCGCTCATGCGCTCCCCTCCGCCGCACCGGCGGCGATGCCCATGTAGATCGCCCGCACTTCGGGCGAGGCCATCACCGCGCGCGGCTTCCCTTCGGCGATCTTCTTGCCGAAATCGAGCACGATCAGCCGCTCGACCACCGCGAGGAGAGCATGGACGACGTGCTCGATCCAGATCACGGTGACGCCGCCGGCGCGGATCGCCGCGATGGTCTCGACCAGGGCGCCGCACTCGGCCTCGGTCAGGCCGCCCGCGGTTTCGTCGAGGAGGAGCAGCTCCGGCCCGGTCGCGAGCGCGCGGGCGAGCTCCAGGCGCTTGCGCGCGAGGAGAGGCAGCGAGCCCGACAGGCGATTGGCCTGCGGCAGGAGCGAGGTGGTCGCGAGGATGCCGGCACAGAAATCGGCCGCGTCGCGCTCGCTCCGCCCGCTGCCGTGGACGGCGGCGACCAGGAGGTTCTCGAACACGGTGAGGTTGGCGAACGGGTGCGGGATCTGGTGGGTGCGGCCGATCCCGGCGGCGCAGCGCGCATGCTGCGGCAGGTGGGCGAGGTCGCGCCCGCCGAGGCGGATGGTGCCGCGGTCGGGCTGGATGCTGCCGGCGATCAGGCTGAACAGCGTGGTCTTGCCGGCGCCGTTCGGCCCGATGATGCCGAGCGCCTCGCCTTTCCCGACGTCGAGGTCGATGCCGTCCGCCGCCACCACCGAGCCGAACGCCTTCGACAGCCCGCGGATCTGGAGGAGAGGCGGGGTGGCGGCCTGACCGACGGGTGGCGGAACGCTCGCCGAGGTGGGTGGCATCGAGGACAATCTCTGCGCTCGTCATGGCCGGCCTTGGGCCGGCTATCCACGACTTGACTGGCGCCGCGGCTGACGGGAGTCGTGGATGGCCGGGACAAGCCCGGCCATGACGGAGAGGCCGAGGTCGGCTCCCCTCCGGCTCGCCGCGCTCGCCACCTCCCCCGTTCCACGGGGGAGGATCAGCGCTGCGGCCGGTTCCTCCCCCACGCCAGCGGGGGAGGGGGACCATGCGAAGCATGGTGGAGGAGGCGCCGCGCGTCCCGGTCCGCTACGCGATCGGCTCCATCTTGCCGCCGGTCGGGATCATCGGGGCGGTGGCGTTCTCGGTGATGACGATGTCGTAGTGGTTGCCGCTCGATCCGCGGAGCCGCCACTGGCCGCCGACGAGCGGCGTCTTGCAGACGTTCTTCGCCGCGAAGGGCGGCACGCCCTTCCCGTCCCAGGCGATATGGCCGACGATGGTGTCGAGCCTGGTCGCGCGGATCGCCTTCACCGTGGCGTCGGCGTCGTCGACGGCGGTGGTGCGCTTCAGCACGTCGGTCGCGATCTCCAGGAGCGCATGGGCGAAGCCGATCGGCTGGGTCCACTGCTTGCCGGTCGCCTTGGTGTAGGCGTCGGCGAGCGCCTTCGCGCTCATCCCGTTGAGCGACGACTTGAAGGGGTGGTTCGGCGTCCACCACACCTCGGACGACAGGTTGTTGCCGTCGCGGCCGAGCGCCTCGACCGCGGCCGGGAACAGGATCGCCTTGCCCATGGTCGCGACCTTGGGCTTGAAGCCCTGCTGCAGCGCCTGCTTCCAGAAGGTAGTGAAGTCGGGCGGCAGCATCACGCCGGTGACGATGTCGCACTTCGCGTTCTTGAAGGTCGAGATCTGGGCGGCGAAATTGTCGGTCAGGTCCTGGTAGCGGCCGGGGTCGGTCAGCTTGAAGCCCTTCTTGGCGAGCACCGGCGGGAAGCCGATCTGCTTGTCGCCCCAGGCGTTGCCGTCGCCATCGTTGGGGAAGAGCGCGCCGACCGACTTGTCGGTCTGAAGCTGCTCCCACATCCCGGTATAGACGGCGATCACGTCCTCCAGGCCCCAGAAGAAGTGATAGGTGTAGTCGAACGGCTTCCACGCGCTCGGCGCCGCGGTCGGGTTGGCCTGGCGGCCGACGAACCACGACTGCCACGGCGCCAGCGAGGAGATGCACGGCACCTGCTCGATCTCGCACTGGGTCGAGACCGGGTTGGTGGTCTCCGGCGTGTTGCCGACCATCATCAGGTCGATCTTGTCCTGGACGATGAGGTCCTTCGCCACCTGGGCGGCGCGGTTGGCGTCGGACTGGCTGTCCTTGCGGATGACCTCGACCGGCATGGTCTTGCCGCCGACCTTGATACCGTCCTTGGTCGCCTTGGCGTAGGCGCCGAAGATGAAGTCGTCGGCGGCGGCGAAGTCGGCGAGCGGCCCGGTCGAGGGGCTGACATAGCCGATCTTCACCGTCTTGCCCTTGGCGATCGCCGGCATGGCGATGCCGCCGGTCGCGAGCGCGGCGCCGGCGGAGTAGCTGAGAAGCGTGCGACGGCTGATGCCGCCGCGGTTGCGGCCCTCGGTCATGCGATCCTCCCCGGCGCCGTCTTCTGAAGCGCTCGTCCACGGTGCGCCGGCCGTTGACGACGAACGCCGAATGTTCGATATACGCACAAGCGTTCGCTTATCGACCGCAACTCTCAGATAGAGCGGGCGCCGTGTCAACCGCGAACTCTCGGGCCCGAACGGTATCGGCGATGGCGAAAGCGGGCGGCGAGATGCCGGCGCAGGACAAGGAGTTCATGGCGACCCTGGCCAAGGGCCTCGCCGTGCTCGCCGCCTTCGGCCGCCAGCGCCCCACGATGACGCTGTCGGAGGCCGCCGCCGCGGCCGACCTCTCGCGTGCCGCCGCGCGCCGCGTGCTCCGTACGCTGGCAGAGCTCGGCTACGTCGCGCAGGACGGCCGCCAGTTCGCGCTGGCGCCGAAGATCCTCGACCTCGGCTTCGCCTACCTCTCCTCGCAAAGCTGGATCGACCGCGCCCAGCCGCTGCTGAAGGACCTCTCCGAGCGCCTGCACGAATCCTCGTCGGCGGCGATCCTCCAGGGCACCGACATCGTCTATGTCGCCCGGGTGCCGACGCGGCGGCTGATGGCGAGCGTGCTGACGGTCGGCAGCCATCTGCCGGCCTTCCACACCGCGCTCGGCCGCTGCCTGCTCGGCTTCCTCGACGACGCCGAGGTGTGGCGCCGCCTTCGCGCCACCCGGATCGAGGCCTATACCCGCTCGACCATCATCGACCCGCAGGCCCTGCTCGAGCGCGTCCGCGCCGACCGCGACCAGGGCTTCTCGATCGTCGACGAGGAGCTGGAGGGCGGGCTCCGCTCGATCGCGGTGCCGGTGATCGACCGCGACGGCGAGGCGCTCGGCGCCGTCGACGTCTCGACCCACGCCCAGCGCATCACCCGCGGCGAGCTGCGCGAGACCTTCCTTCCGGCCCTGAAGGACGCCGCCGCCGAGATCGGGCAGGCCGGGTGAGCAACTCCACGGCGATCACGGTCTATGTCGACGCCGACGCCTGCCCGGTGAAGGACGAGGTCTACCGGGTCGCGGCGCGCTATGGCCTCAAGACCTACGTGGTCGCCAACGCGCCGATCCTGGTGCCGCGCGCGCCGATGATCGAGCGCGTCGTCGTCGCCGCGGGGCCGGATGCCGCCGACGACTGGATCGCCGCCCATGTAGCGGCCGGCGATGTCGTGGTCACCGCGGACATCCCGCTGGCGGAGCGGGCGTTGAACGCGGGCGCGCACGCCGTCGCTCCGTACGGGAGGCCGTTCGACAAGGAGTCGATCGGCATGGCGATCGCGCAGCGCGCGCTGATGGACCAGCTTCGCTCGACCGGCGCCGCCACCGGCGGGCCGAAGCCGTTCGACCGCCGCGACCGCTCGCGCTTCCTGCAGACGCTCGACAACGTCATTCAGGCAGAACGGCGGAGGCGCTAGTCTCGCATTCCGATCGAGGACCAGGACGCATGCGGATCCTTGCCGTCATGCTCGCCGCGATGGGCGCGTCCCTCCTTTTCGCCGCGCTCGGTCGTGCGCAGAGCCGCTTCTACGACGCGCCGGCGGCAGCACTCGCCGGGCCGCCCGGCACGCTGATCCGCTCGATTCCGCGGGGCGGCGCTCCGGACAACGCGGCCGCATAGGTCGTGCTCTACCGTTCGACGGGACTGAGCGGCCAGCCGATCGCCGTCTCCGGCGTCGTGATCGTCCCGGCGGGGCCCGTGCCGCCGGGCGGCCGGCCGATCGTGGCCTGGGCTCATCCCACCAGCGGGGTCGTGTCGCGCTGCGCGCCGTCGCTCGCCACTTTCCTGTTCGAACAGATCCAGGGCCTCAGGCGCATGGTCGAGCACGGCTACATCGTCGCCGCGACCGACTATCCCGGCCTCGGCACGCCGGGGCCGCATCCCTATCTCGTCGGCGTCAGCGAGGCGCGTGCGGTGCTCGATTCGGTCCGTGCCGCTCGCGCCGTTGCCGGTGCCGCGGCGAGCGACCGCTTCGCGGTGTGGGGTCATTCGCAGGGCGGCCAGGCGGCGCTCTTCACCGGGCTGATCGCGCGCGCCTACGCTCCCGAGCTGAAGCTCGCCGGCATCGCCGCGGCGGCGCCGGCGACCGATCTCCGCATCCTGCAGGCCGACGACATCGACTCCGACGGCGGCCGCAACCTCACGGCGATGACGCTGTGGTCGTGGTCGCAGATCTATGGCGCGCCGCTCGCGCCGGTCGTCCTGCCCGGAGCGGAGCGGGCGGTCGATGCGCTGTCCCACGAGTGCATCGAATCGGTCTACGACCTGCTCGCATGCCATTTCAGCCAGCGTCCGCTGCGCCGGCAATTCCTCAAGGTGAAGGATCTCGGCGCGGTCGAGCCGTGGCGCGGCCTCCTCAGGGAGAACACGCCGGGGCCGCTGCCGCCCGAGGAGCCGGTCTTTCTCGCCCAGGGCACGGCCGATCAGCTCGTCCGCCCCCCGGTGACGCGGCGCTACGCCCGCGAGCTGTGCGGGCGCGGCAGCCGCGTCCGCTATCTTTCGCTGCCGGGCATCGGCCATGGCCGCGCCGCGATGAGGAGCGCCGACGCCGCGGTCGCCTGGATGGCGGGGCGCTTCGCCGGTGCTGCGGCCCCGAGCGATTGCGGCGTGCTGCGCTAGCTGTTCGGCCATGCTTGACTGACCGATGGCCAGTGGATCGGCCCTCGGCCATGATCCCGACCAGCGGCGATCCGCTTCGGCATCCACCCTTCCTGCTCTGTTTCGCCGGGCTCGGCCAGTTCGAGAGCGGCGTGACCGCGGCGCTCCTCGGCGCGGTGCCGGCGGCGGCGCGCGGCGGCCTCGGCACGGTGCTCGCCCCGCTGCCGTGGATGAAGCCGTTCCCGGCGCTCCGCGACCTCGAACGCCTGGAACGATCCGGGCCTTGTTGACCGCCGCCGTGTCCACGCATGATGCGCCGGGCGCGGCAGAGCCGGGAGGCGTGTGGGATGAGCAAGGAACGGGTGGCGGCGTTCAGCGACGGCGTCATCGCCATCCTCATCACCGTCATGGTGCTGGAGCTGAAGACGCCCGAAGGCATCGACCTGAAGGCGCTCCTTGCCTCGGGGCCGGTGTTCTTCAGCTACGTCCTGAGCTTCGTCTACATCGCGATCTACTGGAACAACCACCACCATTTCTTCCAGCTGGTGCGCCGGGTCGATGGCCTCGTGCTGTGGGGCAACATGCACCTCCTGTTCTGGCTGTCGCTGGTGCCGTTCTCGACGGCGTGGATGGGCGAGAACGGCTTCGCACCGCTGCCCACCGCGCTCTACGGCTTCACGCTGCTGATGCCGGCGCTGGCCTGGTTCCTGATGCAGAAGGCGGTCGGCCGCCTGCCAGAGAACGCCGCCCTGATCGCGGCGCTCGGCACCGACGTGAAGGGCATGGTCTCGCCCTTCCTCTACGTCGCCGGGATCGTCGCCGCATTCTTTGCGCCGTGGATCGCGGCCGCGTTCTATATCGCGGTCGCGGTGATGTGGCTCGTCCCCGACCGCCGCGTCGAGCGCGCCGTCGCCCGTCACGAAGGCGGCGGAGCGGACTAGGGACGGATGAAGGGAGGCACGCGGCGATGAAGAAGGACGATGCCAACGACGCGGGCAGCGGCGCCTCCGCCTCTGCGCGGATCGACGCCCGGATCGCCGCGCTCGGCGACTGGCGCGGCGAGACGCTGGCGCGGATGCGGGCGCTGATCAAGGCGGCCGACCCCGCCGTCGTCGAGGAGTGGAAATGGCGCGGCGTCCCGGTGTGGTCCGACGCCGGCATTCTCTGCACCGGCGAGACCTACAAGGCGGCCGTGAAGCTGACCTTTGCCCAGGGCGCGTCGCTGCCGGATCCGGCGGGGCTGTTCAATTCCAGCCTGGAGGGCAACACCCGCCGCGCCATCGACCTGCACGAGGGCGAGGAGATCGACGCGGCAGCGTTCAAGGCGCTCGTCCGCGCGGCGGCGGACCACAATCGCAGCAAGGCGAAGAAGAAGCGGGCCTCACCGGCGGGGTCGCATCGATAAGGCGCTTCAAAGATCGTCGCGTTTGAGCCCAGTGTGCTTCGCGATCCGAGCCAGCATTCCAGGGCCGATCTCCTCGCGATCATGGAATGCGAAGACGTAGTCCGGCCATCCATTCTTTGCCGGGGTCCGATGTGAACCGCTCTGTCGTTTCACGGACCAGCCGGCGCGGAGGAGCGCCCGCAAGACACGTGACGCTATGGTCGCCGGCCAGTCGCTCACGCGGCGAACAACCGCCGCGCTTCAGGCGGCACAGGCTCGCCGTGCTCCAGCCGGTCGGCAATCACGCGCAGTGCGAGAGCTTCCGCCCGAGCCTGCGCCTCCTCCGGCGTCGCTCCATACGCAAGCACGCCAGGAAGGGCCGGGACCTCGCCGATCCAGCGACCATCGTCCTCGCGCCCGATCTCGACTCGCATCGCGTGCGCTCCGTCTCGCGCGCAAAGACTTATGCTCGGCATCGACATCCGTCCAGACAAGGCTCCGCTCAGTTCATCGTCGGGATCGAGAACTCGGCGCCTTCGCGGAGACCCGAGGGCCAGCGCGCGGTTACCGTCTTGGTGCGGGTATAGAAGCGGATCGAATCCGTGCCGTGCTGGTTGAGGTCGCCGAAGCCCGAGCGCTTCCAGCCGCCGAAGGTGTAGTAGGCGATCGGCACCGGGATCGGCACGTTGACGCCGACCATGCCGACGCCGACGCGGCTCGCGAAGTCGCGCGCGGTGTCGCCGTCGCGGGTGAAGATCGCGACGCCGTTGCCGTATTCGTTCTCGGTCGGCAGGCGCAGCGCCTCCTCGTAGTCCTTGGCGCGCACCACCGAGAGCACCGGGCCGAAGATCTCCTCCTTGTAGATGCGCATGTCGGGCGTGACGTGGTCGAACAGGCAGCCGCCCATGTAGAAGCCCTGCTCGTAGCCCTGCATCTTGAAGCCGCGGCCATCGACCAGGAGCTTGGCGCCCTCCTTTATGCCGACGTCGACGAGGCCGCGCACCTTCTCGACCTGGGCGCGCGTCACCAGCGGGCCGAAATCGGCCGAAGGGTCGGTCGAGAGGCCGATCTTCAGGCTCTCGACCCGCGGCACCAGCTTCTCGATCAGCCGCTCGGCGGTGGGCCTCCCGACCGGCACCGCGACCGACACCGCCATGCAGCGCTCCCCGGCCGAGCCGTAGCCGGCGCCGATCAGGGCGTCGGCGGCCTGGTCGAGGTCGGCGTCGGGCATCACGATGAGGTGGTTCTTGGCGCCGCCGAAGCAGGCGACGCGCTTTCCCGCCGCCGCGCCGCGCGCATAGATGTATTCCGCGATCGGCGAGGAGCCGACGAAGCTCACCGCCTGGATGCCGCGGTCGTCGAGGATGGCGTCGACCGCTTCCTTGTCGCCGTTGACGACGTTGAGGATGCCGGCCGGCAGCCCGGCTTCCAGGAACAGCTCGGCGATCCGCATCGGCACGCCGGGGTCGCGCTCGGACGGCTTCAGGATGAAGGCGTTGCCGCACGCCACGGCCGGCGCCAGCGCCCAGAGCGGGATCATGGCCGGGAAGTTGAACGGAGTGATGCCGGCGACGACGCCGAGCGGCTGGCGGATCGAATAGGTGTCGATGCCCGGCCCCGCGCCCTCGGAGAACTCGCCCTTCATGAGGTGCGGGATGCCGCAGGTGAACTCGACCACCTCGAGCCCGCGCTGGATGTCGCCGCGGGCGTCGGCGACGGTCTTGCCGTGCTCGCGGGCGAGAAGGTCGGCGAGGGCGTCGTAGTCGCGCTGCACCAGCTCCAGGAACTTCATCATCACCCGCGCCCGGCGCTGCGGGTTGGCCGCTGCCCAGCCCGGCTGGGCGGCCCGGGCGTTCTCGACCGCGGCGCGGACCTCGGCGGCCGAGGCCAGCGCGACCGTGGCGCCGACCTCGCCGGTCATCGGGGTGAAGACCTCGCCGGTGCGCCCGGACTTGCCCGCGACCTCACGGCCCCCGATGAAATGCCCGATCGTGCGCATGGCCGTGTCTCCTCCCGCTGTCGAGGCGGATTCAGCACCGGCGCGACATTTGTGCAAGGCAAAGAACCGAGACAGCGTCGTAGGGTGGCCAAGCGTAGCTTGCCCACGTCCGGCACCGAACGAAAGTCGGGCCTGCCCGATTTTCGCATTCATAGCCGCTCAACCCAGGCAAGCCCACGTTGACGTGGGCATCGGCGTTGCCGATGCCCACCCTACGAGCTTCGTCGGCTTCGCTTCCTCGCGATGACGGCGCCCAGGCCGCCCGCGCCCGTCATCCCGGACGCCGCGGAAAGCGATCCGGGATCTGGTTGCGAGCGCCGCGTCCGGCGCCGGATCCCGGCTCTCCGCTGCGCTCCGGCCGGAACGACAGCGGTTCTCTTATGCCGCCCGCGCCTTCTCGCGCGCGTCTTCGCGGATCAGGTCGGCGCCCTTCTCGGCGATCATGACGGTCGGCGAGTTGGTGTTGCCCGAGGTGATCGTCGGCATGATCGAGGCGTCGACCACGCGGAGACCGGCGATGCCGTGCACCGCGAGGCGGTCGTCGACCACGGCGCACTCGTCGCGGCCCATGCGGCAGGTGCCGACCGGGTGGAAGATCGTCGTGCCGATGTCGCCCGCGGCATAGGCGAGCTCGGCATCGCTCTCGAATTGCGCGCCCGGCAGCGCCTCCTGCGGCGCATAGGGCGCCATCGTCTTCGTCGCCATCAGGCGGCGGGCGTGGCGGATCGACTGGGCGGCGACGTGGCGGTCGGTCTCGGTCGAGAGATAGTTCGGCCGGATCTCGGGCGGCTTCTTCGGGTCGGCGTTCGCGATTGCGATGCGGCCGCGGCTCTCGGGGCGGAGATTCGCCACCGAGAGCGTGATCGCCGGGTAGGGGTGGAGCGGGTCGCCGAACTTGTCGAGCGACAGCGGCTGCACGTGATACTGCAAATTCGCGGTGTCGTAGCTCGGGTCGGACCTGCAGAAGATGCCGAGCTGGCTCGGCGCCATCGCCATCGGGCCCGAGCGGCGGAGCGCATATTCGAGGCCGATCCGCGCCTTGCCGATCATCGTCGTCGCAAGCTCGTTCAGCGTGCGCGCGCCGGTCACCTTGAAGATGGTGCGGATCTGGAGATGGTCTTGGAGGTTCTCGCCGACGCCGGCGAGATCATGGACCACCGGAATGCCGTGGCGCTGGAGCAGCGCCGCCGGGCCAATGCCGGAGAGCTGCAGGATCTGTGGCGAGCCGACCGCGCCGGCGGCGAGCACGACCTCGCGGGCAGCCGCCGCCCGGGCGGGCTCGCCGTCGACGGTCAGCTCGATCCCGGTGGCGCGGCGGCCTTCGGTCGTCACGCGTTCGACCACCGCGCCGGTGACAATGCGGAGGTTCGGCCGCTTCAGCGCCGGGCGGAGGAACGCCTTGGCGGCGTTCCAGCGCACGCCGTGGCGCTGGTTGACCTCGAAATAGCCGACCCCCTCGTTGTCGCCGCGGTTGAAGTCGTCAACCTTGGCGATGCCGATCTCGGCGGCGGCGTCGCGCACCGCGTCGAGGATCGGCCAGTGCAGGCGCTGGGTCTCGACCCGCCATGGGCCGCCGGAGTGGTGCAGCTCCGCCGGCCCGCCGTGGTGGTCCTCCGACTTCAGGAAATAGGGCAGCACGTCGTCCCAGCCCCAGCCGGTGTTGCCGGCCTGGCGCCAGAGGTCGTAGTCGCGGGCCTGGCCGCGCATGTAGATCATGCCGTTGATCGACGAGCAGCCGCCGAGCACGCGCCCGCGCGGATAGTTCAGCGCCCGCCCGTTGAGCCCGACCTCCGGCTCCGTCTTGAAGCCCCAATCGGTGCGCGGGTTTCCCATGCAATAGAGATAGCCGACCGGGATGTGGATCCAGATGTAGTTGTCGCGCCCGCCGGCCTCGACCAGCAGCACCCTCGCCGCGGGATCCTCGCTCAGCCGG